>CAYTGQ010000009.1:0-31527 GCA_964437345.1 uncultured Lachnoclostridium sp.
TGTAAAATGCAGGTTGATGTCTTCCATTGGAACTACCTGTGCATATCCGCCACCTGCTGCTCCACCTTTTACACCAAATACAGGTCCTAAGGATGGCTCACGAAGTGCTACGCATACCTTTTTGCCGATTTTGCCCATACCATCTGCAAGACCTACTGTTGTAGTAGTTTTTCCTTCTCCCGCTGGAGTTGGAGAAATAGCTGTTACTAAAACAAGCTTTCCGTCCTTTGCATCTGTTTCTTTTAACAGATTGTAATCAATTTTTGCTTTGTACTTTCCGTACTGTTCTAAGTACTTTTCGTCAATTCCTGCCGACTTTGCAATTTCAGTAATTGGACTCATTACTGTCTCCTGTGCAATTTCGATGTCTGATTTGTAACCCATGTTTTTACCCTCCATATGTAACTTTCATTGTAACATTTAATATATTAAACAGGCTTTTGCCTGATGTTACCTATTTTTTCTATTGCCATTCTAATCTCATCTACCAGATAAAGTGACCCCAAAGCACACACAACGCCCAAACTGCCTTCACGTTTTATTGCTTCTTTGCAGGCATCCTCTACAGAAATAAACGCCTCTGCATGTACTTTTATTTCCATTTTCTTTGCATATTCATCTAAATATTCCGCCAGCACTTCTGCTTTCATAGCTCTTGGATTATTAGGTGTCACTGCAAGAATTTCTTTGGCCAATGGCAAAATATACTGCATCATCTTATCTAACTCTTTATCTGCCATCACACCGATGATAAAGGTTATTTTCTGGTCTGGAAAGTGCTTTTTAATACTTTCTGCTGTTGCCTGTATCCCCGGGGGATTGTGAGAACCATCTACAATAATAACCGGTTCCGTTCCAATTATCTGGAAACGCCCAATCCATGCTGCCTTGGAAATCCCTGACATGATATGTTCCTTTGTAACAGCATATCCTTTTCCTGCAAGTACCTCTAAAGCAGTAATGGCAATCGCAGCATTTTCCAACTGATATAAGCCGGAAAGAGGTATTTTTACATTTTTATAATCTTTATAGTCAAAAATCTGACCAGTCAGGTCAAATTCTTTGCTGACAAGTTTATCATACTCCGGACAATATAAGCTGGAATGTGTCTTTTCACAAGCCTTTTCCACCACTTCCAAAGCCTCTTTATCTCTACCCCAGAAAATTACATCTGTATTTTCTTTTATAATACCTGCCTTCTGCTCTGCAATTTCCTTTATGGTATTACCAAGCATTCCAGTATGGTCAAATCCAATGGAAGTAATGACCGCTGCCTCCGGGGTATCAATTACATTAGTTGAGTCTAAAAGCCCTCCGATTCCTACCTCCAACACAACAATATCACACTTCTGTCTTTTGAAATATTCCATTCCCATTAAGGTAATGATTTCAAAAACAGTTGGCTTTTCTTCTATCTCATCAATATAAGTTTTAACAAACTCGACAATTTCTACTAAATCCTCATTGGAAATCATCTGTCCATTAATCTGCATTCTCTCATTGAACACATGAATATAAGGAGAGGTAAACATTCCCACCTTATATCCTGCTTCTTTTAAAACAGAAGCTATCATAGAACAGGTAGAACCCTTTCCATTGGTCCCAGCCACATGAACAAATTTCAATTCTTCATGTGGATTTCCCATTTTATCCAATAACCAGAGCATACGATGTAACCCTGGCTTCTTTCCCATCCACTCCACGTTATGGATATATGCTAATGCTTGTTCGTAATTCATTATTATGCCTCATTTTTATCTCTTAAACCAACACGGCTGAACACCATGTTTTGATTATATGCCATTTTTCATTTTACTTCAATTAGATTTTCTCTTTATTCTTATTAATTCTTATCAAATATATTTATAAAATATTAGATAAGCAAATATCAGTATCTACCTAGCCTCTCAAATTCAGTAGTGCCTCATACAAATCCAGTGTCCCATATCCCCATTCCCTATTTGGATACACCAAATCCTCTCTTCTTCCTGCCCCGCGAATCAGATAATTTTCAATGGCTGTTGTCTGTATAAACCTTTGATTACCTTCTAACACACCCCACTCCAGCATAAGTGCAGCGGCACCAACTCCATGAGCAGCTGCCACAGAGCTTCCTGTCCGTCTTCCATATCTTCCATTCAAAAGAGGACCATATACATTCACCCCCGGTGCTGCCAGCTCCGGCTTAATATTATTTTCTATGGTATATCCCCTGCTTGCATTAACATACAGACTATCCGTAGTATGATCATAGGCAGTAAATGTCAGGACACTAAAAGCATTTCCGGGCTCACAAATCGTTGTATTTGGATTAGATTCCAAATAATAAGTTTCCGGCTTTACAAACCGTTCCATAGACATCCACATGTTATAGCGGCTTGCCTGATTACCTTCATTATAAACCCGTATTCGCCATATTCCCTGTGTGGGATTTCTCAGACGGATAACAATAGCCTCTGCCCCTGTATTATTTTCTACCAGACTATAGGATACAAAGGCTTCTGTCCTTTCCAATGGAAATGTAATGGGGCGATTATCTGTATACCAGACCGGAATTTTCTCTGTAAAGCTCCCAAGAGGTGAAATTAATCCTATTGAAAATAAATTAGGTGCCTGACTCCAAAGCTCCATATATACGCCATTTTCCTCTTCCGCCACACGAAGCTCTGCTTCCACAAAACTGCCTGCCTCTATTAATTCACTTTCATAGTGATGACTTTGATTTCCTTCATTTCCGGCGGCAGCTACCACTGCTACTCCGGGAATTGGCGCCACAATATCCAGATATCTTGAGATAGTAAGATTTCCACTATGATTGCCACAATTGGTTCCAAGTCCGATGCAGATAGCCAGTGGCTTCTGCTCCTTAATCGCCACATCCTGCAAATACCGGCATGCAAGCATAATATCATTTTCAGCATAAGCCACTGCCCCTGGTGTAATGCAGAAATAATCCTTTAAATGCTGCTTGGCTTCCTTTAGCTTAACCACTGCAATATCAGCAAGCGGTGCCATTCCTGTAAAATCATTTTCTTCATCAATGTTTCCGGCCGCAATACCTGCCATAAATGTTCCATGTCCGTCTGTATCTGTCGTTGGCACTATAGAAAGAGGATTCTCTGCCTGCAACGCTTCATCAATCTGCTCTCTACTATACTCTGTTCCATAATAAAATCCTTCCGGCGGTACTCCTTCCCTAATAGTCTGGTCCCATATAGAAAGAATTCTTGTTGTCCTATCGGCATTGACAAATGCAGGATGGGCATATTCAATTCCCGTATCAATAAAACCTATTATAATACCCTGTCCCAGCAAATCAACAAATGGCTGTCTTCGGAGTCTCAATACTCCAGTTGCTTCAATACTGGAGGTGTCCAAAAGTCCAAAGCATTTTGCCACTGTTGCATATCCATACTGATTCAGTGATACCATAGGATTACCGGTAATTCTCTGATGAATAACTGCAAACCGTCTATCCAGAATCTGCACACAATCCGGATTATAGACCTTCCTCAAAGCATTTACATCTCCTGTATATTCAATAACATAATCTGCATAATCATTACTGTAAATAATCTCTTCACACTGTTCTCTTGTTTCCGGCATGATAACTCCAAATGACTCTTTTCCCTATTATATGTTCCTCTTCCACTTTCCGTTTCCTTGTGAAATTGCATAACAAATTTACTTTTATGCATATTTTTCCATTATACATGCATAAAAATTCGTTTTTTTCAAAAAAAGTCTTGACTTTTAAATTCAGAACCTATATCATAACATTCATAATTATTTAAACTTTATTCAGAGCCACGCTTCATCTCGAAAACACTTCGTGTTTCCTCGATGCGGCGTATCCGCCGAATAAAATTTTAAAAACCGCCTTAAAAATGCAAGCATTTTGCGTCGGTTTTATAAAATTTTACTTGGCTCTGAACAAGCGACAAATCGTTGATCAGGAGAGTACACTTGATGAAAGCAACAGCGAGGCAGAGCAGAGTGAGAGTCTGTCAGTGGAAGTCATTTGGAAACGCACCTGTGAGAGTCTGGGTGAATACATAGCCTGGAACGGATTTCCCCCACGTTACGGGATGAGAGGCCTTGTTAGAGGCAACTGAAGTGGTACCGCGTTAACAGCGTCTTCGGACTATTTGTCTGAAGACGCTTTTTATTTTATCTACAGTTCAGCAACGTAGCTGCGGATACGAGCTGAACATGGCTGAACTGTAAATGCATTGCAAAGAAAGGATTGGTAAATATTATGCAGAAAAAAGACAAAAACGAAATCAAAAAAATTGTACTTGCGTATTCAGGAGGTCTTGATACTTCCGTTATGATTCCTTGGTTAAAGGAAAACTACCCTAACGCAGAAGTAATTGCAGTAACAGGTGATGTAGGTCAGGATGATGAGTTAGAGGGACTCGAAGAAAAAGCAATTGCTACTGGAGCAAGCAAATACTATGCCATGGATTTAAAGGATGAGTTTGTTGAAGATTATATTTTCCCTTGTATGAAAGCTGGTGCTAAATATGAAGATACATATCTTTTAGGAACTGCTTTTGCAAGACCACTGATTGCAAAAGGTCTTGTAGATGTCGCT
This sequence comes from uncultured Lachnoclostridium sp., assembly GCA_964437345.1. GTDB lineage: Bacteria > Bacillota > Clostridia > Lachnospirales > Lachnospiraceae > CAYTGQ01. Next base: position 4,598 of record CAYTGQ010000009.1, read on the forward strand.
TTAAAAGAAGGTGCTGATGCAATCTGTCACGGATGTACCGGAAAAGGTAATGACCAGGTTCGTTTTGAGCTTACAATCAAGGCATTTGCTCCTGACATGGAAGTTATCGCTCCTTGGAGAAGCTGGGAATTAAATTCCAGAGAAAAGGAAATCGCTTATGCAGAAGCTCATAATATTCCATTGAAAATTGATAGAGGAAGCAACTATTCTAAAGATAAAAACCTTTGGCATTTATCTCATGAAGGTCTCGATTTAGAAGACCCAATGAATGAACCAAAATATGATGAAATCCTTGAAATGGGTGTTACTCCAGAAAAAGCACCTGATGTTCCTACCTATATTACTCTTCATTTTGAAAAAGGAATTCCAACTGCTTTAAATGGTGAAACAATGTCCGCTCAGGAGCTTTTACTGAAATTAAATGAAATCGGTGGAGCAAATGGTATCGGCCTTCTTGACATAGTAGAAAACCGTCTGGTAGGTATGAAGAGCCGTGGTGTTTATGAAACTCCTGGCGGTACTATTCTTTATAAAGCTCATGAACTTTTAGAAACAATTACTTTAGATAAAGAAACCCAGCATTACAAGCAACTTATAGCTGTAAAATTCGGCGAATTGTTGTATAATGGACAGTGGTTCACACCACTTCGTGAAGCACTCAGTGCTTTTGTAGATAGTGTAAGCGAAAATGTAAATGGTGATGTGAAGCTGAAACTTTACAAAGGAAATATCATTCCTGCAGGAATGAGTTCACCAACTACTCTCTATTCTGAACAGATTGCAAGCTTTGGTGAAGATGATTCCTATGATCAGAACGACTCTGCAGGCTTTATCAACTTATTTGGACTTCCAATTAAAGTAAGAGCTATGCAGGAAGCAAAAAGAAAGCAGTAATTATAAAGTAACTGCCAAATAATAAACAGACAGGAGAATCATTATGGCTCTATGGGGTGCAAGATTTGCAAAGGAAGCTGATAAAAGGCTAAACGATTTTAATTCTTCTATTCGAATTGACCAGAAAATGTATAAACAGGACATCAAAGGCAGTATTGCCCATGTAACTATGCTTGAAAAACAGCAGATTGTTTCAACAGAAGACAAAGAGCTTATTATTAACGTTCTAACTGAGATTGAACAGGACATTGCTAATGGAAAGCTTCTCATTGATCCGGAAGCTGAAGATATCCATATGTTTATAGAAGCAGAATTGACCAAACGTTGCGAAATTCTGCAGCCTGATACCGCTTCTGCCGGCAAACGTCTTCACACAGCAAGAAGCCGTAATGATCAGGTAGCCCTTGACGTCCGTATGTATTCCATGGAACAGTGTCAGGGAATCAAAGAACTTTTACAGGAGCTTATCATAACTTTATGTGAAAAAGCTTCTGCTCATACAGAGACCATTATGCCAGGATATACCCATTTGCAGAGGGCACAGCCAATTACATTTGCTCATCATTTAATGGCGTATTCAGAAATGTTTCTCAGAGATGTCGACCGTCTTGATGATGCCATAAGAAGATGCAACATTCTTCCTCTTGGAAGTGGTGCTCTGGCAACAACCACTTATCCATTAGACAGAGAATATACCGCTTCCCTTCTTGGATTTGACGGTGTCAGCCAGAATAGTCTTGACGGTGTCAGCGACCGAGATTTTGCCATGGAAATGGCTGCTGACTTAAGCATTATCATGGTTCACCTTTCCCGCTTCAGCGAAGAAATTATTTTATGGAGTAGCTGGGAATTCAAATTTATCGATTTAGATGATGCATTTGCTACCGGAAGCAGTATCATGCCACAGAAAAAGAATCCGGATATCTGTGAATTAGTAAGAGGAAAAAGCGGACGTGTCTTTGGCAATCTGCAGGCTCTTCTTACTATGATGAAGGGGCTTCCGCTGGCATATAATAAAGACATGCAGGAAGACAAAGAAGCTCTCTTTGACAGCTTTACCACTGTTGAAATGTGTTTGACAACTCTGATTCCTATGATAGAAACCTGCAAAGTAAATAGAGAAAAAATGTATAAAGCTGCTGCTAAAGGCTTTATCAATGCTACTGACTGTGCAGATTATCTTACCAAAAAGGGAATGCCATTTAGAGATGCCTATGGTGTTGTAGGCCGTCTTGTTCACAGTGCCATCGAAAAGGGTAAAGTTTTTGAAAACCTCACCTTAGAAGAATATAAAATAGCCAGTGATTTGTTTGAAGATGATATTTATGATGCCATTTCACTGAAAAATTGCGTGAATAACCGTAAAGTAACCGGCGGTCCTGCCCCGGAAACAGTAAAACAGCATATAGATTGCGTTATGAAACAATTAAAAAAATAATATACCAAAAGGTGCCTTACTTTTATTAGAAGGCACCTTTCTATTGCTATGCAAATAATTCTGTCGACAGATATCTTTCTCCACTATCTGGGAAAAACACTACTATATTCTTGCCTTTATTCTCTGGTCTTTTTGCAAGTTCCATTGCCGCATAAAGGGCTGCTCCGGAAGAAATACCTACCAGCACTCCATCTGATTTTGCAACCATTCTGGAAGTTTCAAAGGCGACTTCATTTTCTACGGTGATAAGTTCATCAATGATATCCATATTCAGAACCCCCGGAACAAAGCCTGCTCCAATTCCCTGAATTTTATGAGGTCCAGGCTTTCCACCTGACAATACAGGGGATGCGGCCGGCTCTACTCCTACCACTTTAATATCAGGATTTTTCGCCTTCAGCACTTCTCCTGTTCCAGTTATTGTTCCACCTGTACCAATAGCAGATACAAAAATATCAATTTTCCCATTGGTATCCTTCCAGATTTCTTCCGCTGTTGTTTTTCTGTGTATCTCTGGATTTGCTATATTTTCAAACTGCTGTGGAATAAAAGCATTACCATATTCCTTTGCCAGTTCTTCTGCTTTTTCAATGGCTCCCTTCATTCCCTTAGAGCCTTCCGTTAATACAACCTCAGCTCCCAGAGCTGCCACAATTCTTCTTCTTTCAATACTCATGGTTTCCGGCATGGTAAGAATCAGACGAATCCCTCTTGAAGCCGCTGAAAATGCCAGACCAATTCCTGTATTACCACTGGTTGGCTCAATAATCACAGTATCTTTATTGATAAGACCGTCCTTAATCCCCTGTTCAATCATTGCATTACCAACTCTGTCTTTGGCACTTCCTAATGGATTAAAATATTCTAATTTTGCAATAATTCTTGCTTCTAATTCTTTTTGTGCTTCCAGATTAGTAAGCTCTAAAAGTGGTGTGTTGCCGATTAAGTCTGTTAATTTTGTTGCTATCCCAGCCATTTCGTCCCCTTTTCCGCCTGCTTTTGCGGGCTAATTTTACTACATTTAGTTTTTCTGTTTATTTTATCTCTTATATCTTATTTATTACAAGCTCTTTCTATTCTTTCTCTACTGTCTTAAATGCCTCTTCCAAATCTTCAATAATATCCGCAACATTCTCCGTTCCAATGGACAAACGGATTGTATTTGGCTTAATTCCCTGCTTTACCAGTTCTTCCTCTGTAAGCTGGGCATGGGTTGTGGAAGCCGGATGAATCACCAGAGATTTTACATCTGCCACATTTGCCAGCAGTGAAAAAAGTTCCAGATTATCAATAAAATCTTTTGCTTTCTGTGCATCTCCTTTAATTTCAAAGGTAAAAATAGAACCTCCACCATTTGGTAAATACTTCTGATACAACTTCTGCTGTTCCAAATCCTTTGAAACAGAAGGATGATGTACCTCCTCTACCTGTGGATGCTTACTTAAATATTCTACTACTTTTAATGTATTTTCTACATGTCTTTCTACTCTAAGTGACAATGTTTCCAAGCCCTGTAAGAAGAAAAACGCATGAAATGGAGAAAGAGTTGCACCAGTATCTCTAAGCAGAATTGCGCGAATTTTTGTTACGAAAGCTGCTGCTCCCACTGCCTTTGTAAAGCTGATACCATGATAGCTTGGATTTGGTTCTGTAAGAGAAGAGAATTTACCTGAACCTTCCCAGTCAAATTTGCCACTGTCGATAATAACACCACCGATTGTAGTTCCATGACCTCCAATAAATTTTGTTGCTGAATGTACTACAATATCAGCACCATATTCGATTGGTCGAACCAGATATGGAGTTGCAAAGGTATTATCAACAATCAAAGGAATTTTATGAGCATGGGCAATCTTTGCCACTGCTTCAATATCAATTACTTCTGAACGTGGATTTCCAAGAGTTTCAACAAAGATTGCCTTTGTATTATCCTGAATTGCCTTTTCAAAAGAACCTGCTTCAAATGGATTTACAAAAGTAGTTGTGATTCCATACTCTGGTAAGGTATGTGCCAGTAAATTATAGGTTCCACCATAAATATTTTCTGCTGCTACAATATGGTCACCCTGTTTTGCAAGATTCTGAAAAGTATAAGCAATTGCTGCTGCTCCTGATGCCACTGCCAAAGCCGCTACGCCGCCTTCTAAAGCGGCAATTCTTTTTTCAAACACATCTTCTGTAGGATTAGTAAGTCTTCCGTAAATATTTCCTGAGTCGGCTAATCCGAATCTTGCTGCCGCATGGTCAGAATTATGAAATACATAAGAAGAAGTCTGATAAATTGGAACGGCTCTTGCATCTGTTACAGGGTCCGGATTTTCCTGACCTACATGTAACTGTAATGTTTCAAATCGAAAGTTTCTCTGCTCTCTTGTAATCTTTTCACCCATATAAATTCCTCCTTAACCTGTAGTCATACCTACATTCTGCTTAATCATTCTACCAAATATATAATAGAAAATTTTGGTGTTAAAGGGATTATATGTTGTATTTCCTAGTTTGTCAATAGGAAATATATGAATTTATTTTATTACTTATATTACATAATTATTTCCGACTTTATCGTTATGCCAATCTACTAAATCCTGCAAGGTCACTGTGTCTACAACTCCTTTGATTGCGGCATCCAGCTTTTCCCACAGAATCAGAGTCGCACACTCCTCTTTACGGCTACAGACATTTTCATCCTCATCCAGACATGCAACCGGACTTAAGCTTCCTTCTGTCAGCCTTAAAATACTTCCTACCGTATAATCCTTCGGCTGTTTGGTAAGGCGATATCCACCCTGGGGACCACGAATACTTTTCACAAATCCTGCCTTTGTCAAAATCGATATAATCTGTTCCAGATACTTATCTGAAATATCCTGCCTTTCAGCAATTTCCTTAATTCGAATCAGTTCTCCTGAACTATTCAGTGCCAAATCCAGCATAAGCCTTAAGGCATACCTGCCTTTTGTCGTAATTCTCATTTTTTTCTCAGCCTTTCCTTTATTTCCTATATTCCTATAGGATTACTTCCCTCCCTCTATCATAACGTTTCTTATTCATTCAGTCAACATACACACTGCCTTCTCCCAGCATTTCCTCAATCCTAAGTAACTGGTTATATTTTGCCACACGTTCACTTCTGCTTGGGGCTCCGGTCTTAATCTGCCCACAATTAAGAGCTACTGCCAAATCTGCAATCGTTGTATCTTCCGTTTCACCCGAACGATGGGAAACCACCGCTGTATAACCAGCTCTATGTGCCATTTTTATAGCATCTAAGGTTTCTGATACCGTACCAATCTGATTTAGTTTAATGAGAATTGAATTACCACATCCAAGCTCGATACCTTTTTTCAAACGCTTCGTATTGGTTACAAACAAATCATCTCCAACCAACTGTACTGTACTGCCAATGGCTTTTGTCAGCTCCTGCCATCCACCCCAGTCTTCTTCATCAAGACCATCTTCAATTGATACAATCGGATATTTATTACATAATGTTCTCCAGTATACGATTAAATCCTCTGTAGTAAGCTTTCTTCCTGACTTTGGTAAAATATACTCTCCTGTATTTTTCCCTTTCCATTCACTGGCTGCTGCATCCATGGCAAGAACAAAATCTTTTCCAGGCTCATATCCTGCTTTTTTTATTGCCTCCATAATTAATTCCAGGGCTTCTTCATCGCTTTTTAAATCTGGTGCAAAGCCACCCTCATCCCCTACTGCTGTTGCAAGACTCTTTTCTTTTAAAATGGTATTCAGATTGTGAAATACCTCACTGCACCAACGGAGTCCTTCTTTAAAAGAAGCCGCGCCAACGGGCATAATCATAAATTCCTGAATCTCCACTGTATTAGCTGCATGGGCACCACCATTTAAAATGTTCATCATCGGTACAGGCATACGATTGCCATTAACTCCACCAAGAAAACGATATAATGGAATCCCAAGAGATTTAGCTGCTGCCCGTGCACAGGCTATGGATACTGCCAAAAGTGCATTAGCACCAAGCTTTGACTTGTCCTTTGTTCCATCTAACAAAATCATGGTGCGGTCAATTTTATAGGTATCCGATGCATCCATGCCAACCAGAACATCCTGAATAATACCATTAATATTAGAAACTGCTCTTGTAACACCCTTTCCCATATATCGTTTCTTATCGTTATCTCTTAATTCCAATGCTTCATATATTCCAGTGGAAGCTCCGCTTGGAGCTACACCAATTCCAGCACTTCCATCACATAAAGTAACCTCTGCTTCTACCGTAGGATTTCCTCTGGAATCCAGAATCTCCCTTCCTGTGACCTTTTCAATTACTAACTTATTATACATATAATTTCACCCTTTCAGATATTCATATATTTCCTAATCATCAATTACCCATAGCTTGTTCACTTACCATATTATTCCCCAAAACTGAAAAAAGGAAACACTTACGTTCACATGTAAGTGTTTCCTTTTATTTTCTAATTACTGGCAACTTAGTATCCGTTGCGAACCATCTCCAAGCGAAAGCGTCCCTACTTGAAAACTCTGCCTATGAGGGAATTGTCCGTCTAAGCCAACTTATCCAATACAGAACTTCCAATTGTATTTTCCGGCATTGCAACTTCAAAGTTATCTGCAATAGTTGCTCCAATTGTTGCAAATGTATCTACTGCTTCCATTGCCCCACTTCCCTTCATAGAAGGAGAGTAAGCTAAAAATGGAACCTGTTCTCTTGTATGGTCTGTTCCTGTGTATGTAGGATCATTACCATGGTCTGCTGTGATGATTAATAAATCATCCTCTTTCAACTCTTCTAACAGAAGCCCTAACTTTTCATCAAATTTCTCAATTTCATTTGCATAACCGATTGGGTCTCTTCTATGTCCCCAAAGAGCATCAAAGTCTACAAGATTTACAAAGCAAAGTCCTGTGAAATCCTCTTTTGCAATTTCAATGGTCTGTTCCATACCATGAACGGAAGATTTGGATTTATGCGCTGCTGTAATGCCTTCGCCATCGAAAATATCTTTAATCTTTCCAACGGAAATTACATCAAAGCCTGCATCCTTTAACACATTTAAAGCTGTTCTTCCATATGGTTTTAATGCATAGTCATGTCGGTTGCTGGTACGCTTGAATTCACCCTTCTTTTCTCCTACATATGGTCTTGCAATAACACGACCTACCTTCCATTCATCTTTCATAGTAAGCTCTCTTGCAATCTCACAGTAGTTGTAAAGAGTTTCCAGACCCATTTTATCTTCATTTCCACAAATCTGTAATACAGAGTCTGCTGATGTATAAACGATTAAATCACCATTTTTAATTTCCTGTTCTGCCAGTTCATCTAAAATTTCAGTTCCACTGGCACTCTTGTTGCCGATAATCTTTCTTCCGGTACGTTTTTCCAATTCATCAATAAGCTCTTTAGGAAATCCTGTTTCTGTAAATGTCTGAAATGGAGTTGTAATCTTAAGTCCCATCATTTCCCAATGACCTGTCATAGTATCCTTACCACGGCTTGCTTCCTTCATTGGCATATAATAGCCCATTGGTTTCTCCACCGCTGCCACCTGTTTTAATGGATGAAGATTGGCAAGTCCTAACTTCTGCAAATTAGGAATATGGAATGTTTCTACACTTTCAGAAATATGGCCTAATGTATCAACCCCAACATCTCCATATTCTTCAGAATCCGGCATAGCTCCAATTCCCATGGAATCAATTACTACCGTAAAAATTCTCTTATACTTTTTCATAGCTTTCTCTCCCTTTTAGCGATTCCCCGCAAAATATACCTTCTTTTAAAAATACTTTTTTATAATTAAACTTTTGCAAAAGTCTAATCTCTAATTTCCTGACATTTCCAACACGGGCATTTTTGCACTGCCTCGCATCTCAATCAACGGAGCACCTTTTCTTTCGATATAATCTCCGGTAATGGTTACTCTTCCTATATTATCATCTTTTGGAATTTCGTACATGATATCCAGCATAAATTCTTCAATGATTGCTCTTAACGCTCTGGCTCCTGTCTTCTTTTCCAACGCTTTCTTCGCAATTGCTTCTACTGCTGAATCATCAAATACCAAATCCACTTCATCTAAAGCAAGAAGCTTGCAGTATTGTTTTAAAATTGCATTCTTTGGCTCTCTTAAAATCTTAACCAGCATTTCCTCTGTAAGACCTTCCAATGTATAGAGAACCGGAAGTCGTCCTAAAAATTCAGGAATCATACCAAACTCTCTTAAATCTTCTACTGTTACCTTAGATAAGATATTCGGATCATTGTCATATTTATCCTTCAAATCTGCTTTAAAACCAATGGCAGACTGTTTGTTAAGTCTTGCCTTAATAATCTTATCTAACTCTGGGAACGCTCCACCGCAGATAAATAAAATATTTCTAGTATTGATTGTTGTCATTGGCACCATGGCATTTTTGCTGGTTGCACCAACTGGTACTTCGATTTCTGCACCCTCTAATAATTTGAGCAAGCCCTGCTGTACAGATTCTCCACTGACATCACGGTTGGTTGTACTCTTCTTTTTCGCAATCTTATCGATTTCGTCAATGAATACAATCCCTCTTTCTGCCTTTTCCACATCATTGTCTGCTGCTGCAAGAAGCTTGGAAAGTACACTTTCCACATCATCCCCAATATAACCGGCTTCTGTAAGAGAGGTAGCATCGGCAATTGCCAAAGGCACCTGTAACAGCTTTGCCAGTGTCTTAACAAGATATGTTTTACCACTTCCTGTAGGTCCAATCATAAGCATGTTGGATTTTTCAATTTCAATTTCATCCATGGTATCTGTTGCCACACGTTTGTAGTGATTGTAAACCGCAACTGAGATAACCTTCTTCGCATGCTCCTGCCCAACTACAAATTCATCTAACTTACCTTTAATAATATGCGGAACCGGAACATTTTTAATATCCAAAGCAGGTGCTTCCTGTTCTTCCTTTGGTTTCTTTTTCTTTAACTTCTGACTCTTAGGAATTTCGCTGTTAGGCGGTGTAAAATTCATCATGTTAGGCGGCATTCCCATCATGTCCATATAAGGCATTCCACCTGTATTGATAGAGTCAAATGTCTTTTGCATACATTCTGAACAAATACAGATATTCTGCGGAATACGAATCATTTTGCCGGCTTTGCTCTCCGGTCTTCTGCAAATATAGCAAATATCTTCGTATTTGTCATCATCTTCTTCTATATTAATATTATCGTTTTTCCAATCTTCTGACATAGTTTTCCTCTTTCCTTTTTCATCTTTTACTGTTCACGTATATTTTACCCTACTCGCCGTTTAAGTACAAGTTTCGTTTATTAACTTTCAATGAAATTTTCATGAAATCCATCCCTATATTCAGAAAAAAATGTGAGATACCAATTAATAATCTGGTTTCTCACATTTTTATAGATAGTTGATTATGGCTAACGTTTCTTAGTATCCAAAATCCCCAAAGAATTCTTCAAAAAATTCTTCTGCATTCTCTTCATTTCCATAATAGTTATAATCCTGTCCATTTTCTGGATACTGTCCTCTTTGCGACTGGGAATTCTGATTAGACTGGCTCTGGGTTTCTTCACGAAGGCTGTTTAATGAATCATAGCCTTTTAAGGTAACTTCAAGGTCAATTTCTTCATAAGTACCGCTTACATTTCTCATAACTGTTACTGTAATCTTTGTACCTACCTTGGTATTGTTTACCTTATTCTGTACTGCTTCCATATTCTTTACAGTTGTACCATTAATTTTAACAATAATGTCTCCCTGTTGCATACCAGCTTCTTTGGCCGCACCTTCTTCTGCCACTTCATATACATATACACCTGTTGGCATATTGTAAATGTTATTTTCTTCTGTAATATCCTGTCCTGTAATTCCAAGATATCCCTTTTCACTTTCTTTTAACACTTCGCGATTCATCAATTCATTAATAATAGGAATTGCATGTGTGATAGGAATTGCATATCCCATACCTTCTACATCTGTATCAGCTAATTTGGCAGAGTTAATACCAATTACTTCCCCTTTCATATTAAGAAGGGCTCCACCACTGTTACCAGGATTAATAGCTGCATCTGTCTGAATCAAATTCATAGTAGTTGCTGAACTTCCACTTCCTACACTGATTGTTCTATCCTTAGCACTGATATATCCAACAGTTACAGACTGTCCATAACCCAATGCATTACCAATTGCAACTGCCATCTGTCCAAGCTTCAGTTCATCTGAATTTCCTAAAACAGCCACCTTGATTACTGCCTTAGTTTCCGGCTTAATGTCATCCATATCTACAGATACTACAGCAAGGTCAGAAGATGGGTCGGTTCCCTTTACCTCTGCCTGTACAATTTCTTTATCAATAAAGCATACGGAAATTGTTTTTGCACCATCAATTACATGGTTATTAGTAACGATTAAAAGCTGGTTATCATTTTTTCCAACAATGATACCAGAACCACTTCCTTCTGCTTCCTGCGAAAGAGTACGTCCAAAATAACTGTAATTTTCTACAATTGTACTTGTAATGGCTACCATAGATGGCATCGCATTATCCACTAATTCACTAACATCTGTAGAAGTGGTTGTTCCGTCAGATGTTGTCTGTGTTACAGAAATTGGTGTATTATCTGAAACCGGATTGCTTTCAATTCCTAATACCTTAGAAGAAACTACATTTACCCCCTGAAAAACAATGCCTGCCACCAATCCAAAAACTGCTGCCATTGCTGCTACCTTTACAAGCTTTTTGCCAAAGCTGTCCTTTTTTGGAGTGCTGTTATCAGCACCATGATACTCATTATTATAATTTCCATTGTTATATCCGGAATTATAATTGGACTGACCACTCTGATAACCATAGTTAGGTGCACTGTACTGTGCCTGACTGCTATATCCAGCTTGATTTCTATAGGAAGAATTGTTATTTGTTCCCCATAAATCATAATCTGGTTTTCTCTCTTCCACAATCTCTGGTTCACTTGCCGGAGTATCTACTAATTCAAAGTTTACCGTTCCTTCTCCGCCTGCTTCTTCGTTGTAGTTATTCTCATTATTATTAAAATCATCACGCATAATATATTTCTCCTTTCTGCGAAAAAACCATCCTTCTTATCTGGTGTCAACACATATTCTCTCTGTCTGAACAGTTATATCATATCAACAAATTGTGTTCACTTTGTGATTTTTTCTGTGATAAATTTGTGAAAATCTTAAGAAAATAATATGAAAAAATCTTGTAAAATTTATTGTAGACGATTTCTTTTTCATGTATTATAATGTATAAGCTATGCCATTTCAAGCAATTAGTAATCATTTAAGAATAATTTTAAAATTCTTATTAGTTGTAAAAATATATTAAAAAGCAGGTGCTTCTTATGATAAAAGATAATCAAAGATTGCTGAATCAGGTGCATGTCATTATTGATGTACTGATATTCATTGTATCCTTTATATTAGCATATGTACTGAGATTTAACAGTCCTCTTACTTACAATATTTCATACCTGGCTGTAAACAGCTATTTTTATCCTTTGCAGATATATGCCCGAATGTTGATTCTTTTGATTCCGGGTTATCTGCTGATTTACTACAAATGTAATATGTATGGGCCAAAACGCTCCAGACACCGCAGCGTTTCCATTTTCAATACATTATCTGCTAACGTAATCGGTATTGTATATTTTACATTTTTAATGGTTCTTTTCAAGTCCACTCCAAATGATACAGTACTTCCATTTATTGATTACTTTAAAGTATTTAATGATGCTTCCCGTTGGTTTTTGGCATTTTTCTTTGTATTGAACACTACACTTACTATTATATTCCGTTTTATTCTCGTTTCAGTACTCCGCCATTTCCGCAAAAAGGGATACAATTTAAAGCATGTTCTCATTGTCGGCTACAGCCGTGCTGCAGAACGCTACATTAAACGACTTCGCAATAACGCAGAGTGGGGCTATCAGATTCATGGTATTCTCGATGACACCCTTCCAAAAGGACATGAGTATTTAGGTGTTCCTGTTGTCGGAACCTTGGACGATTTACAGGATTTCTTAAGTAAAAATGCCTTAGATGAAATAGCAATTACCCTTAGCATTAACGAATACGCCAAGCTGGAAGAGCTAGTTGCAAAATGTGAAAAATCAGGTGTTCACACTAAGTTTATTCCAGATTATAACAATATTATTTCATCCAAACCATATACAGAAGACCTTTATGGATTACCAGTTATTAATATCCGTAATGTGCCATTAAGCAATATGTTCAATCAGGTTGTCAAACGAGCCGTTGATATCTTTGGTGCTATTGTGGCAATTATACTTTTCTCAATCCCTATGATTGTAGTAGCCATTTTAGTGAAAATAACTTCTCCGGGACCAATTATCTTCAAGCAGACCCGAGTAGGACTTCATAATAAGGAATTTTCTATGTATAAGTTCCGTTCCATGGCACAGCAGGCACCGGAAAAAGAAAAACTGGCATGGACAACCATCAACGACTCCCGTGTTACACCAGTGGGTAAATTCATCCGCCGCACCAGTCTTGATGAACTTCCACAGTTCTTCAATGTACTGAAAGGCGATATGAGTTTAATTGGTCCAAGACCAGAGCGTCCACAATTCGTTGAAAAGTTCAAAGAAGAAATTCCTCGCTATATGATTAAGCATCAGGTACGCCCGGGAATTACCGGCTGGGCACAGGTCAATGGATACCGTGGGGATACTTCTATCAGACTTAGAATTGAGCATGACTTGTATTATATTGAGAACTGGACATTAGGACTAGATTTTAAGATTTTATTCCTTACATTCTTTAAGGGATTTGTAAATAAAAATGCCTACTAAATGTATCGCAATAAAATATTGATCTTTCAAAGGAAGTATGTTAGTTCAACATTACTTCCTTTATTATTTAGAGTAACAGCCGGAAAGGGGCTTAATATCTCCAAGCGAGAGCGTCCTTGCGTGGAAATATTAAGCCCCTTTCCGGCGTACATCATTATTGCCCATAGTAAGCATTTGCCCCATGCTTACGATAGTAATGTTTATCCTGTAACTCCTGTGGAGCCGGCTGGATTTTTGGATTAATCACCTCTGCACGATATGCCATCTTTGCTACTTCTTCAAGAACGACTGCATTGTGCACCGCTTCATGAGCATCCTTACCCCATGCAAATGGTCCATGATTCTTGCAAAGAACTGCCGGTACTGCCATTGGGTCCTTACCCATACGGTTAAATTCATTTACAATAAGGTGTCCTGTATTTTCTTCATAAGCACCATCAATTTCTTCTTTTGTAAGACAGCGTACACATGGAATTTCTCCATACATGTAGTCTGCATGAGTTGTTCCGTAGCAAGGAATACTTCTTCCTGCCTGTGCCCAGCTTGTGGCATAAGAAGAATGGGTATGAACTACTCCGCCAACATTTGGAAATGCCTTATAGATTTCCAGATGAGTTGCTGTATCAGAGGATGGTTTATATTTTCCTTCTACCTTGTTCCCCTCTAAATCCATAACTACCATATCATCTGGAGTTAATTTATCATAATCTACGCCGCTTGGCTTAATTACGAATAATCCCTTTTCTCTATCAATTCCACTTACATTTCCCCATGTAAATGTAACTAATCCATATTTTGGCAAATCCATATTTGCCTCATAGACTGCTTTCTTTAATTCTTCTAACATAGAATTCTTCCTTTCTAGTTTACATGCTATCTACTGCTGCATGTTCAATAGCAAAGCCCTTCTTATAAAGCTCTATAAACTCATTAAAGCCTTTTACATCTTCTGGGTCTGGAACTTCTTCCATGGCTTCCATTCCAACGAATACCTTATTATTCAGATAGTCATCTAAGGTTTCTCCGTCTTCTTTCTTTAACATATAAGCTGCCAGCAATGCCATACCCCATGCTCCACCTTCACCTGCTGTTTCCATAACAGAAACCGGTGTATTCAGAGCTGCTGCCAAAATCTTCTGTCCAACGCCTTTTGTCTTGAAAAGTCCACCATGACCTAAAATCTTATCTACCTTTACATCTTCTTTTTCAAAAAGAATATCATTACCAATCTTTAATGCTCCAAGACAGGAGAATAAATGTGTTCTCATAAAGTTAGCCAGTGTAAACTTGCTTTCCGGTGTTCTAACAAACATTGGTCTTCCTTCCATAAATCCTGTTACAGGTTCACCGGAAAGGTATCCATAGGATAAGAGCTTACCACAATCTCTGTCACCTTCCATTGCCTTACGATATAATGTACCATAAAGGTCATTCATATCCACTTTCATTCCGAAGCTTTCTGCAAATTCTCTGAAAATATTTACCCATGCATTCAGGTCTGATGTACAGTTATTGCAGTGTACCATGGCTACAGGGAATCCGGTTGGAGTTGTCACCATATCAATTTCTTCATATGCATGCTTTAATTCTTTTTCTAATACAACCATAGAGAAAATACTTGTTCCGGCAGATACATTACCTGTACGTTTTGCAACACTGTTTGTCGCTGTCATACCAGTTCCTGCATCACCTTCCGGCGGACAAAGTGGAATACCTGCTTCCAAGTTACCGCTTACGTCTAATTTCTTAGCTCCTTCTGCTGTTAACACACCGGCTTTTTCTCCTGCTAAGAGAATCTTAGGGAAAATATCAGCAAACTTCCATGGGAATCCTTCAGGTGCAACCAGATTATTAAATTTTTCCACCATACCCTCATGGTATACCATTTTATCAGAATCAATTGGGAACATACCGGAAGCTTCACCAATACCGATAACCTTTTCCCCTGTTAACTGCCAGTGAATGTAACCTTCTAAGGTTGTCATAAAATCAATGTCTTTTACATGAGGCTCTTTATTTAAGATTGCCTGATATAAATGAGAAATACTCCAACGCTGAGGAACATTGAAATCAAATAACTCACTTAGTTTCGCTGCTGCCTCTCCAGTAATTGTATTTCTCCATGTACGGAATGGAACTAATAAGTTGCCTTCCTTATCAAATGGCATATATCCATGCATCATGGCACTAAAGCCAATTGCTCCGATTTTAGTTAATGTTACATCATATTTTTCTTTTACATCTTTTGCCAAATTAGCATATGCATCCTGTAAACCATTCCAGATTGCTTCTAAGCTGTATGTCCAGATTCCATCTACATACTGATTTTCCCACTCATGAGAACCAGCTGCTATAGGATTATGATTTTCGTCAATTAAAACCGCTTTAATACGAGTAGAACCAAGTTCAATACCAAGTACAGTCTTACCATTTAAAATCTGTTCTTTCATTCCTATTCTCCTTTTCTATTAGAACTTAATATCAAACAGGCTTCGCACTAAAATGTATACTATGCCTTGAATGCAGAGATATATCTAGAGAAAACCGTATGAACACGCCGGCACTTAACGAGCCTGCTTTCAGGGCGAGTTTAGTACCGTTGCGTGTGAGTCCGAGCGAGAGCGTGTTTTCGTCAGATATACCCTGTATTCAAGGCATTCGCAACCTTCATGCGAAGCCGTCCTATATTCTATCTATATGCAATAGAATTCCATCTTAATTCATTCTTGAAGTTGCGGATTGTAGTATCTTTATCGATTACTACACTTTCAATTCCCATAGCTGATGCCCAGTCAACCATCTGGTCTACTGATAAATCATAAGAGAATGCTGTATGGTGAGCTCCACCGGCTAAAATCCAAGCTTCTGCACCTGTTGCAAGGTCTGGCTGTGGTGTCCAGAATGCTGTTGCTACCGGAAGCTTAGGCATAGGCTTTTCACATTTCTTACAATCTACTGCATTTATAATGAGACGGAAACGATTACCCATATCTACTAAGCTTGTTGCAACACCCGGTCCTGTCTTACTTGTAAATACTAAACGGGCAGGGTCTTCTCTATTACCCATGGAAAGAGGATTAACCTTAATACCGATTTCGCCATCAGCGATTGTAGGACATACTTCAAGCATGTGAGCCTGTAAAATACCTTCTTTTCCCGGTACCAAGTTATATGTATAATCTTCCATGAAAGATGTTCCTTTGGCATCTTTGATACCTGTTGTCATAATCTTCATTAAGCGAACCATAGCTGCTGTCTTCCAGTCACCTTCGCCACCGAAACCATAGCCTTTTTCCATTAATCTCTGAATTGCAAGACCTGGAAGCTGTTTTAATCCGCCAAGCATTCCAAAATGTGTAACAATTGCATGGTAATCTCCATCTTCTAAGAATTTTTCCATACCAATTTCAATCTGTGCCTGAACTGCAACGTGTCTTCTGAATTCGTCTAAATCACGACCTTCATTGATAATCTTATATTTGCTGTAATATTCATCAACTAATGCATTTACTGCACCTTCCGGAACAGCGTTTACATAATCTACTAAATCATTTACGTTGTAGTGGTCGATTTCCCAGCCAAACTTAATCTGAGCTTCAACCTTGTCACCTTCTGTTACAGCAACGTTATTCATGTTATCACCGAAACGGCAAACACGGATATGGGAGGATTCCATAACACCGATAGCTGTTCTCATCCAATCAGCAAGACGGCTTACAACGCTTTCATTTGTCCAGTGGCCAACGATAATCTTTCTTTCGATACCCATACGGCTTACGATATGACCATATTCTCTGTCACCATGAGCAGACTGGTTTTCATTCATGAAATCCATATCGATTTCATCATAAGGAATTTCCTGATTAAACTGTGTATGTAAATGACAAAGAGGTTTCTTAAACTCCTGTAAACCGATAATCCACATTTTTGCAGGAGAGAAGGTATGCATCCAAGTGATAACACCTGCACAATCCTCGTCATTGTTTGCATCATTAAAGGTTTTACGAATAGAAGCCTGATCAATTAATGTAGGTTTTAATATTACTTCAAATGGTAATTTACCTGTAGCATTTAAGCCTTCTACGATTTTAGCAGAATGGTCTGCTACCTTTCTTAAACATTCATCCCCATAAAGGTCCTGTGATCCTGTACAAAACCAAAACTTATAATTTTTTGCTGCTTTCATGCTTTTCGCTCCTCCTTATAATCTATACTTTTTTATCGGACACAACAGCAGACGCTTCTGCTATTGTGTCAATAATTTTATTACTAAGGCAATCTTCTGACGGAATCTCTTATGATTATTTCATGATCAAACTCATAAGTTCCTTCAAAAGTAGGATTTTTAATCATCTTGATTAAATTCCCCGCGGCTTTTTCGCCTAATTTTTCCATCGGATGGGGTACGGTTGTAAGCTTTGCTTCTCCCCTTACTGCCAAATCCGAATTATCTACACTGGCTAATGAAATATCCTCCGGAATCAGAATTCCCTGTTTCTTGAATATTTCCATCAGCTTAAATGCAACCTGATCATTATAACAGAATAATCCTGTACAGCTTTCTACTCTTTCTAAAATTCGCTCCGTACATTTCTCCAGATTCTTTACATCTTCCGTATCAATCCAGAGAATTCTGTTATCATCTATTTCCAATCCTGCTTCATTCATGGCATCTACAAAGCCTGCATACCTTTGATGCCCCTGCCCATCATCCAGCTTAAATATTCCTCCAATTCTTCTGTGTCCCATGGAAATCAAATGCTCTGTGACTCTTTTTCCCGCCATACGGTCATTAATAGACACATGAGGAATTTTTAGTGATGGATAAAAGCTGTTAATAAACAAAATTGGAATTCTATGCTTGCGAATTTCCTTATACAAATACAAATTTGGATTCGGAATTCCGCTTTTAGTAGTTTCCATAATGATACCTGCCACTTCATCGCGGCTAATAATATCTTCCAAAATTATCTTTTCCTTGCTATTCTGATTATTCGTAAACGCTATCTGTACGGAATACCCCTGCTCAGACAGTACATTTTCTATCCCCTGTATAGTACGTGGGAAAATGTAAGCATCTACATAGGTTGTAACAACCATAATTTTAGAACGCTTTTCCAGATTAACAAGGCGATTATCATTAATATAAGTCCCGCTCCCCTGTACTCTGCGAATAATGCCTTCCTGTTCCAGTATGCCTATGGCATGGCGTACAGTCTGGCGGCTGACTCCAAACATGTCTTTTAATTCATGTTCCGAATACATCTTTTGTCCCGGGAGCAGATTTTTCATTTCAATCTGCTCCTGGATCCATTTTACAAGTTCCATATATTTTGGCATATAGAATCAACTAGCCTTTCTTACGTTTTGATAATAAGTCAACTGTAACAGCACCTAAAAGTACGGCACCTTTTACAATCTTCTGAATATCTGTAGACCAACCGTATAAGGACATACCATTATTTAAAATACCCATGATAAACGCACCAACTACAGCACCCATAATTGTACCGGAACCACCAGCTACGGCAGCACCACCGATATAACAGGAAGCGATAGCATCCATTTCGAACTGGTCACCAGCTTTTGGTGTTGCAGCCGCATTACGGGCAGATAATACGATACCTGCGATAGCACAAAGGATACCCATGTTTGTATATACCCAGAAGAATACTTTATTTGTATCAATACCAGAAAGCTGAGCAGCTTTTCTGTTACCACCTACTGCATAAATCTGACGTCCTGCAACAGTCTTGCTTGTCAGGAAATGATAAAATGCTACCAATACACCCATGATTACTAATACGAATGGGATACCCTGCCAACGTCCTAATTTGTAGAAAAATGCACATACAATAAAAATAATTATTCCATCTTTAAGAGCCAACTGCCAAATAGGGTTAACAGCAAAATTATATTTCAATTTTGTCTTGTAGCTCTTAATTTCCATTATCACAATCAGAACAGAAGCAATAACTGCAACAACGATACATACAAGGTCTAATGTACCATCCGCAAATGGAATCTTTACTGTTGGAAGGAAACCTGCTCCGATGAAAGTATATTCTGTTGGAAGAGGTCCCTTTGTCTGAGCCTGAAGCAATGTGTATGTAGCTCCACGTCCCATTAACATTGTTGCCAATGTAACGATGAAAGGTGGAACACCTAGTTTGGAAATAAAGAATCCACTGAACATACCACACAAAAGACCAACCACTAATGCTGCTACGATAGCAACAAAGATATTTACTTTGTAGTCTACTAAAAGAATACCAACTGTAGCACCACAAAGAGCAACTACAGAACCTACGCCTAAGTCTACGTTACCTGTTAATACGCAAAGCAACATACCAACAGCAAGAATAACAACGTATCCGTTCTGCATGATTAAGTTGTTAACGTTGGCAGGAGTCATATTCTTTCCTCCTGTCATAACTGCAAAAATTACATATACTGCAATAAGTACGAGAACCATACCATATTGTTTCATGTCAAGATTAACTGTTTTCTTCTTATCCATGACTATTCTCCTTTTCTATTATGTGCCATAATACACTGCATAATCTTTTCCTGAGACACTTCTTCTTTAGACAACTGTCCTGCAATCTCACCTTCATTGATAACATATACTCTGTCACAAGTTCCGATAATTTCCTGCATTTCAGAAGAAATAACGATTACTGCTTTTCCAGCCTTTGCCAAGTCATTAATAACACAATAAATTTCGTATTTTGCACCAACGTCAATACCACGGGTTGGTTCATCCAGAATTAATACATCTGGCTGAGTCATCATCCATTTTGCAAGAACTACCTTCTGCTGATTGCCACCAGAAAGAGAACCTACAACCTGCTCAATGGAATTAGACTTAATATTAATACGTTCTTTATACTCACCGGCAGATACGATTTCATCGTTTGAATTTACAACTCCACTCTTAGAGAAGAAATTACGAAGGGCTGCCAAGGTCATATTTTTCTTAATATCATCAATCAGAACAAGACCATATGTCTTTCTGTCCTCTGATACATAGGCTAATTTATTATCAATTGCATCCTTAACGGTTTTCAACTGCACTTCTTTTCCATTGATTTTAACTTTACCGGATATTTTCTGACCATAGCTGTGTCCAAATACACTCATGGCAAGCTCTGTTCTTCCGGCTCCCATAAGACCTGCAAGACCAACAACTTCACCTGCTCTTACTTCCAAGTTAATATTGTTAAGAATCTTTCTGTCAGGATCTTCTGGATGATATACATTCCAGTCTTCCAGCTCAAAAATAGTATCACCAATTGTAACATCTTCTCTTACCGGATAACGGTTTGTTAATTCTCGTCCAACCATACCTTTGATAATACGATCTTCTGAAAAATCATCTTTTTCTTTTTCTAATGTTTCGATTGTCTTACCATCACGGATAACTGTGATAGAATCTGCAACATAACTAATTTCATTCAGTTTATGAGAAATGATAATACATGTAATTCCGTGTTTCTTTAAATCTAACATAATTTCCAAAAGCTGTTTACTTTCTTCATCATTTAACGCAGCGGTTGGCTCATCTAAGATTAGTAATTCAACCTTTTTTGCCATCGCTTTTGCAATTTCGATTAACTGCTGTTTACCTACACCAAGTGTATTAACAGGTACGTTTACATCTTCATCGCCAAGACCTACTTTTGCAAGCATTTCCTGAGCTTTTCTTCTAGTTTCTGTCCAGTCAACAACTCCCTTTATGGAAGTCTGTTCATTACCAAGGAATACATTTTCTGCCACAGAAAGCAAAGGACTTAATGCCAGCTCCTGGTGGATAATAACAATTCCTTTCGATTCACTTTCCTTGATGTTATGGAATTTAGATACTTCGCCATTATAAACAATGTCGCCATCATAAGTTCCATATGCCCAAACACCTGACAAAACATTCATCAGTGTGGATTTACCAGCTCCATTTTCCCCACATAACGCGTGTATCTCTCCACGTTTTACCTTCAGATTAACATCATCTAAGGCTTTTACGCCGGAGAATTCCTTGGTTATATGATTCATCTCCAAGATATAATCAGACATTCTCTCAGCTCCCTTTCATTGTATTATATTGTAGTAACTATTCAGCCTTCATCTCGTGTTTTCGGCTGTTTCACAGCCTAAACGCCGCTTTGCGGCTAAACACTCGATTATGGCTAAGCGCCATATACAGACTTGCAGATACACATCTGCTTGTATACAAGCATAACGCATCTGGTTATCTGCAAATCTGTGCATGTCTGAATAGTTATAATAAAACCGGGCGGCGGCTTTCAGCCACCGCCCGTAATATTTAGAATTAACTCAGCTATTATTATTCAGCTAACTGTTCTTCTGTATAGTATCCACCATCTACGATGATTTCTTTGTAGTTGCTCTGATCAACAGCTACTGGCTCGCAAAGGTAAGATGGAACAACAAGTACGTTATTATTGTACTGTTCTGTATCGTTGATTTCTGGTTCTGTTCCTTCTAATACAGCCTGAACCATAGTTACACACTTAGAAGCTAAGAGACGAGTATCTTTGTAGATAGACATTGTCTGGTATCCACTGATAATGTTCTTTGTAGCCATAAGTTCAGCATCCTGACCTGTGATTAATGGCCAGTTTTCGCCAAGTTTGTATCCAGCGCCTTCTAAAGCAGCTTTACATCCGTAAGCAAATCCATCGAATGCTGTACATACGATATCAAGATCTTCATCTGCATAGAAACCTGTTAAGTAGTTTTCACAGTTCTGCTGAGCTGTTTCCTGAGACCATCTTAAGATACATGTATCTTCGAAAGATGTTCTGCCAGATTTACATACTAATGTACCATTATCAAGGTATGGCTGTAATACTTCCATAACACCTGCATATAACATATGAGCATTGTTATCATCTGGAGATCCCATGAAGAACTCGATTGTGTATGATTCTGTAGCATTATCTAAATCTTTAGTATCTCTGATATATTCACCAATCTTTGTACCAACGCCTTTGTTATCAAATGTTGCATAGTAAGATACCGCATCTGTGTCCATTAAAAGACGGTCGTAAGCGATGATTGGGATACCAGCTGCTTTAGCCTGTGCTTCAACGTTAACTAAAGCCTGAGAGTCGATAGAAGCGATAACTAAGCAGTCAACACCACTAGCGATCATGTTTTCGATCTGAGATACCTGCATCTGAACATCGTCTTCTGCATACTGAAGATCTACTTCGTATCCAAGAGCTTCTAACTGTGATTTCATGTTAGCACCGTCGTTAATCCATCTTTCAGATGACTGTGTAGGCATTGCTACACCAACTTTTTTACCATTGGATTCTGTTGTTTCAGTTGTTTCTGTTGTCTCTGTTGTAGCATCACCAGATGTACTTTCTTCTGTTGATCCACCGCCACAGCCTACAAGACTGAGTACCAGCACGAGACTAAGTAAAGTTGCAATAAGTTTCTTTTTCATATCTTTTCCTCCCTAGATATATAGTTTAAAGTAACTTGTATCTACAATCCGTACAATTGTACGGTATTGTACAATTTTATTGGTACAACTTGACTTTTTGGATTTTTCTCCAAAAAGCTTTGTGCAAATTTACGACATTTTTCACATTTTCCGAAACAATTATGTTAGTATTTATTTATTTTTTAATTCAAATTCGAAATCTTATGTCTATAATATATATCAATCTTGTATATTTGTCAACCTCATATTTTCATCTTTATATACATTTTGCCCAAGTTGTACATGTACAACTTGGGCAAATTTTACTTTTTACATATATGATTGTTCCTCTATACTAATATATTCCTGTCTTCTTCCTTTTATTCCTCTTCCCTCTCCTTGGCACGCAATGCTTCTACAATATCCGATACAGCATGATCAATGGCATTCTCTGCCAGAATTTCTTCTGCACTGATTGCTTCATTTAAAAGGTCTTCTAATGGAATTTCCTCTTCCTGAAATTTAATTTCTTCCATATATTCTTCTGCAGTTTCTTTATCCATAACATAGCGGTTATCCATAGTTTTCATAATATCTTTAATCTGTATCTCTTTAAATACTTTGTCATAGTGCAAATCATACAACTGATTATCATTGAAACTAAGTACCATTGGACGTAAAATGTTAATCTTATTCTCACTTAATACAAGTCCTTTATGACCATTTGTAAGTTCTACACATACACCAACAGAAAGAATATTCACACTATCGATTAATGCCCTTACTGCATTTGGATTAAATTCATTATCACCACTTAACAGATAACGGATTGCTTCTACCTCTGACTTTGGTTCTTCACCAAGCTTCATACAGGTCAGGTTATCATAATAATATGCCACATGCAGAATATCTGCTGCCTTACTATTAATTCTCTTTTCCTGCTCCAAATTATCCACTTTACGAACCATCTGTCCCACTAATGTCTTCACACCGCTATCCAAATTATAATCATTACTCAGTGCATTGTAACCAATCAGATGGGATTTTTTCAGTAAAGCAGGATTATGATGGTCAATATAAGTTTCTTTTCCAACTCCGCCGCCATTTTCTTTTGACATCAGAAGCTTACCTATATCATGAACCAATGCCGCAGTTACGACTTTCTCCTTTTCTTCATTACTAAACTGCAGACGATTTGCCATCAAGGCTGCGAGTACAGCCACATTTAACGAATGCTTATACACATCATCTTCCGGGCTTCTTAAGTTCTGCATGAAGTTAATCTTTTTCTTCATATTACCGAACTGTCTTACGATATCTCTGGTAAGATTACCAAGCTCCATGCTCTTCTTCTCTGCTGCCACTGCCTTCAATGCTGCACGCAATGTAAAAATAGACATAGTCTGAAAACGTTCAAACTCAATATCATCTTCTGTCATTGGTGGAAGTGGTTCTGCAGGCTCCAGAATATAGATACCAATTAATCCAAAATTCTTAACACTGAAAATACCCTGCATGGAAAGCTTGGTATTTCTTTCATATAAAAGTACACCATTCTTGTTATAAATTGGTCTTGCCAGTCTCATTCCCGGTTTTAAATCATCTGTTTTTACAAAACGCATAAATTGCCCCTCCTAATTTTATCTGTAGTTCTCAATCCTACGCCAAACTACACAATAAGTAAATTTGCTATTGTCATTTTGCATATTATACACATTTGCATTCCTCTCTACAAATAGTATAGTATACTTTTCACAAAAACGCAATAATTCAACATTCTTCTTGCCAGAATCGTTCTAACGCCCTAGACATCGTCTGCCTGTTCACTACCTGATTCGGGAACCATTCTCTTGGAAAAAGTTCTGCATACTGCCTTCTGCCAAAACGTTCGTCCAAAAGAAGGATAGCACCTTTATCATTATCTGTTCGGATAACCCTGCCGGCAGACTGTAACACTTTGTTAATCCCATTATACAGGTATGCATATTCAAAACCTGCTCCATTCTTTTCCTCGTAATACCCACGAAACAGTTCCCTTTCATTGCACACCATCGGGAGTCCGGTCCCTACAATCACCGCTCCAATCAGTCTGTCACCTTTTAAATCAATTCCTTCTCCAAATATTCCTCCCATAACACAAAAACCAATTCGTGTAATTGGCAGATTTTCTTCAAAATAAGACAAAAACTCCTCCTTTTCCATTTCTGTCATATTAGTCTGCTGAATATATAATTCCTTTTTATCAGACAATGCAATATAATCTGCCACCTGATTCATCAACTGATATGACGGAAAGAATACAAAATAATTTCCAAGCTTTGCATCCGTAAACTGATTGATGTAATCAGCTATCTTCTCAAATTCCTGCTGATTTCTGCGACTGTAAAGGGTACTCACATCTTGTCCAATCATCAACAATCTCTGCTCCGACCTAAATGGTGACGGAGCATAAATTGCATAATCCTCCTCTTCACCACCCAACTGCTCCTTATAATAACGAATTGGAAGCAATGTTGCCGAAAAGAATATTGCACTTCTGCCTCTACTGATACAATTTCTTATATTCAGAGAAGGATCCATACATTGCAGCTTGATTCTAAAATTGTCTTCCTCATCATAATCCGTATAAATCGTATACTTTTCATCCATCAAATCATATATTTTCAAAAAATGGCGGATATCAAAATACAGTTTCAATACCTTTTCCCTTTCATCAAAGGAAGGAAATTCTTTCAGAAACTCTTCATATTCTGCCATCAGACCCAGCAAATGTAACGCAAAGTCCTGAATTCCGCTTACCACCTCAAACTCTTCGCACTCCCGCTTGAGCTTTAATAAATCCAAATTGCAGTTGCTAAGCTTCTTTTCCATTTTTTTGCTAAAACCTTTTACAAGCTTTCGCACTTCCAGAAAATCTTCTTTATACAGAACCGCACTGTACATTTCTCTTGCACGTTCTACCAGATTATGCGCTTCATCAATAAGAAATACATAGTCATTTTTCTTTTCTCCTGCAAAGAAACGTTTCAGATATACATTAGGATCAAAAGCATAGTTGTAATCACAGATAATCATATCTGCCCATGTAGTTACATCCAGACACATTTCAAAAGGACATACCTTATACTTTGCTGCATATTCCAATATTAACTCTCTGGAGATCTGGTTTTCACTGGTCAAAAGTTCAAATACTGCATCATTTACTCTGTCATAATGTCCTTTTGCTCTCTCACAGCCCTTCGGGTTACAATCACATTTATCTAATATGCAAATTTTCTCTTTTGCAGTAATTGTAACTGCTTTTAGTGCAACTCCCCGTTCCACCAAAAGTCTGACTGTATCTTCTGCCACCGTTCGGGTAATTGTCTTTGCAGTCAGATAGAATATCTTACTGGTAATCCCTTCTCCCATTGCCTTTACTGCCGGAAACACTGTCGAAATAGTTTTGCCAACTCCGGTAGGTGCTTCTATATAAAGCTTCTTTTCTCTAAGAATACTTCTATACACGCCTTTTGTCAGGTCATTCTGCCCTGAACGATATGGAAAAGGAAATTCCAGCTCTTTTATGGTTTTGTTTCTTCCTTCTGCCCATTTGCACTGCCAGCATGCCCATTTGGCATATTCATTAACCAAATGTTCAAACCACTTTTCCAATTCCTCATATGCCATTTCTTTATCAAAATACTTTATATTTTCTGTTTCCAGATTGCAGTAAGTAAGTCTTACCCCTATTTTTTGCAGAGAATGCTTTTTAGAATAAATATAGGCATAGCACATAGCCTGTGCCAGATGTACTCCCACAGGCTCTTCCAAATAATCTAAGTCCATATAAATACCCTTTATTTCATCAATGGTATGTCCTTCCTCTTCATGGATAATTCCGTCTGCTCTGCCCTCTATGCAAAGTTCAAAGGAAATATCTTCCTTCTCCACAGGAATCGTAATACTAAGCGGCACTTCTGCGTCATAATTACTTCCCATAGACTTCTGAATCTTCCGGTGAATACGGCTCCCTTGCTGCATGGCATCTGTATCCGCACCACTTCCCCGGGTATTATCAATATCACCGGAACGCATAATAAATTCCACAAGATTACGCACAGATATTTTCACTGTCTGTTCCATGTCTGCCTCATTTCTACGTTTCTTCAATACTCAATTAATTCTCTTATTTTATCTTCCCATAATCCACTACAAAAATCAAGGTACACTTTCCCATATTCCCCTCCCATAATAAGGGTTATGTGAAGAATGATTTTGATATGATTTTTCATTCTAGTCTTTCATAAACGTAACTTATG
>CAYTGQ010000010.1:0-31090 GCA_964437345.1 uncultured Lachnoclostridium sp.
AGTTTGCAAGAGAAATGCTTGCTGGTGGCGGAAAAATGATTCTTGGTTCGGACAGCCATACCCGTTATGGTGCTTTAGGTACCATGGCAGTTGGTGAAGGTGGACCAGAGCTTGTAAAACAGTTGCTTTCTAAGACCTATGATATCAACATGCCTGGTGTAGTTGGTGTTTATTTAACAGGTAAGCCACAGAAGGGTGTTGGACCACAGGATATTGCACTGGCTATTATCGGAGCTGTTTTTTCTAATGGCTATGTTAATAATAAAGTGATGGAATTTATCGGTGATGGTATCGCTAATTTAAGTGTAGATTATCGTATCGGTATTGATGTAATGACAACAGAGACAACCTGTTTGTCCTCTATATGGGTAACAGATGATAAGGTAAAGGAATTTTACGAAATTCACAGACGTCCAGAGGATTATAAGGAACTGGCTCCTAAGACAGTTGCTTATTATGATGGATTAGTTTATGTAGATTTATCCAAGATTAAACCAATGATTGCTATGCCATTCCATCCAAGTAATGTTTATACTATTGATGAGTTAAATGCTAACTTAATGGATATCTTGGATGATGTTGAAAAGAAAGCATTGGTAAGTCTTGATAACAATAAAGTAAAATACACATTAAAAGATAAAGTAAGAAATGGTAAGCTTTACGTAGAACAGGGTGTTATTGCAGGTTGTGCCGGTGGCGGTTATGAAAATATCTGCGATGCTGCTGATATCTTAAGAGGCAAATTTATCGGTTCTGATGAATTCTCCTTAAGTGTATATCCGGCAAGTCAGCCTGTATTTATGGAATTAGTAAAGAATGGAAGAGTAGCAGATTTAATGGCAACAGGTGCTACTATTCGTACTGCATTCTGTGGACCATGCTTTGGTGCAGGAGATGTTCCGGCTAATAATGGTTTAAGTGTCCGTCACTCTACAAGAAACTTCCCTAACAGAGAAGGTTCTAAGATTACGAACGGACAGATTGCTTCCGTAGCCTTAATGGATGCACGTTCTATTGCAGCAACAGCAGCTAATAAGGGATATTTAACATCTGCAATGGATATGGATGTAGAATACACAAAACCTAAATACTTCTTTGACAGCACTATTTATGATAACCGTGTATACAATGGTGTTGGCAAGGCAGATCCAGAGCAGGAAATCAAATTCGGTCCTGGTATTGTAGACTGGCCGGCAATGGTAGAATTAACAGATGACATTTTACTGCGTGTTGTTTCTGTTATTCATGACCCGGTTACAACAACGGATGAATTAATTCCATCTGGTGAAACCTCATCCTATCGTTCTAATCCACTGGGACTTGCTGAATTTACATTATCCCGTAAAGACCCAGCCTATGTAGGAA
The DNA here is from genome assembly GCA_964437345.1 of uncultured Lachnoclostridium sp. Taxonomy (GTDB): domain Bacteria; phylum Bacillota; class Clostridia; order Lachnospirales; family Lachnospiraceae; genus CAYTGQ01. The sequence continues at coordinate 1,366 of CAYTGQ010000010.1, forward strand.
AAGCAAAAGCAGTTCGTGCAGTAGAAGAAATCAGAAGACAGAATGCCTGTCCAATGAAGGAAGATGAAGACTTCAAGAGAGTATTTACCGTAATCAAAGAAGCTTATCCAGACTTAAAGGCTAAAGAAACAGAAATTGGAAGTGTTATCTATGCTGTAAAACCAGGTGACGGCTCTGCCAGAGAACAGGCAGCAAGCTGTCAGAGAGTATTAGGCGGATTAGCAAATATTGCATCCGAATATGCAACCAAACGTTATCGTTCCAACTTAATCAACTGGGGTATGTTACCATTCTTATTAGATGGAAAGGAACCATTTGAAAATGGAGACTTTATCTTTATTAAGGATATTAAGAAAGCGATTATCAATAAAGATAGTGAAATCAAGGCTTATGTAGTAAAAGATAAATTAGAAGAATTTACATTAAGACTTGGTGAACTGACAGATGATGAAAGAACAATCATTCAGAAGGGTTGCTTAATCAATTACTATAAAGGTTAATATAAAAGAGGTATCAGTTTTACTTGGACTGATACCTCTTTTAAAATACTATTTTGTTTTATTTTTAATATCTTCCGAATTGGCATTTCTGACTTCTTTGCGTTCCTCACGTTCTATAATCTGTTGTTCCACAGGAGTAAGGAACTCTTTACAATGAAGGGTTCCGTCCTTATCACGTTCTACACGCTCAACGTTGGTATAATCAGAAGATGTGTCGGGCATATTTTTCTTTCGTAATAAATGTGCAGAAATTCTACGTACAATATAAATAATAATTGCACAGACTGGAACACCCATAATCATACCCACAATTCCAAATAGTCCGCCAGCCAGTGTGGTTGAAGTAACAATCCAAAAAGCGGAAAGACCTGTACGGTCACTTAAGATTGCAGGACCGATTACATTTCCATCCAGCTGCTGTAATGCAAGTATGAAAATACTAAAATAAATGCACTGTACAGGACTTACAAATAATACAAGAATTGCACTTGGAATGGCTCCAATATAAGGTCCGTAGAATGGAATTACATTAGTTACACCTACAAAGATACTGATTAGCAGGGTATATGGCATATTCAAAAGGCTACAGCCGATGAAACATAAAATACCAATAATTGTGGAATCAATAATCTTTCCGATGATGAAACCGCCAAAAATCAAATGACTTTCGCGAATTACTTCAATAATTACATTAGCCACATCAGGACTAAAAATAGCATAAATCAGCATTTTGCCCTGAGAAGCAAATTTTTCTTTGCTACTTAAAGTGTAGATAGAAACGATAATACCGATAAACAAGTCACTGACAAGTCCAACAGTACCAATAACACCAGTAGCAAGAGCACCAATCCATGTATTCAACTGTGGAAGTAAATCCGTTTTTAACCAGTTTTCAGCATAATCCATGGCATTTGTTAATATTTCTTCAATAATAGAACCATAATGACTGTTTTCAGACCAAAACTGAGTAGCCCACGCCATAAATTGTTCAGAAAGCTCAGGTAAGGAAAGGAAAAGTCCGCGAATACTTACCAGCAGTTCAGGAAGGATAATTCTTGCTAAAAAATAGATACAGAATGCACCAAATAGTAATGCAAAGGCAATGGAAAGTGATTTTGAAAGTGTTTTACAGCTTTTTTTGTTTTTAATGTATTTTTGCAAAAGTGGTAAAATTCTCACTTCGGCAAAATTCATAATTGGATTCAGGAGATAAGCAATAACAAGTCCGTAAATGATAGGTTGCATAATATCAATTACTTTTGAAAAAAAAGCGGCAATAACGTCAAAACGAAGAAAAGCAAAAAAAACCAATATGCAAGAGGCAACAACAAAAAATATTGAAAGACACACAAATAGGTAAGGACGCAATCCTTCGCGGGCGGAGGTTGATTTGTTTTGTTCTTGATTCATTTGTAAAATACACACCTTTCTACATTTATAATCATTCGGAAGAAAATTATCATTCTGAATAGCTGTCCATATTAAGTTTACAAAGATATGCCCTGAAAATCCAGTAAATATCCCGTAAAAATCCAGTTAAGAATTGGAACCATTTCCTAACAAGACGTATATTCTAATTATAACAGATAAAAAAGAAATTCAAACCTGTTTTTTGAAAAAAATAAGGAGGAACTTCCTCTGCTCGGCAGAGGCCTCGCATTTTTCAAAGAAAAACAAGGAGGAGGAATAATGGCATATAGAGTAGTAGTTGATGCGGGACATGGTGGATTTGATAATGGAGCAGCTTACAATGGCAGAAAAGAAAAAAATGATACCTTACGTCTTGCACTGCTTGTAGGGCAGATATTGGCTGAAAATGGAATTGATGTGGTCTATACCAGAACAACAGATGTGTATCAAAGCCCTGCAAGAAAAGCACAGATAGGCAATGAGAGTGGTGCAGATTTGTTTTTGTCACTTCATCGAAATGCAGCTTATGCACCAAATACTTATGATGGTGTGCAGACTTTGATATATAATACCGGAGATATTAAGGAAGAATTTGCCAGAAATATCAATAGTGAACTGGAGCAGGTGGGTTATAAAAATATTGGAACAGAAGTGAGAACAAATCTAGCAGTTCTCAGTCAGACCAATATGCCTGCACTTTTAGTAGAAGCAGGATTTATTGATTCTGATATTGATAACCAGATTTGGGATGAACGTTTCTACCAGACCGCTAATGCCATTGCTACAGGAATTATTGAAACAGTTATGCAGAATCAGTAGAAGAAGTCGGACTAAACTTCATAAAAAATTTACTTTTCATTTTTAAAGAAGTATACTACAATGTAAAAGGCATAGTTTTGCCATAAAGTTGAATTATGGTGAAACAGAAAACAGATTAACTGATAAAGAGATAATAAAGTAAGGGAGAAAAGCATGAAGTTATTTTTTGTTTCACTGGGCTGCGACAAGAACCTTGTAGACAGTGAAGTTATGTTAGGATACTTAAGAGAAAAGAATTACGAAATTACCAATGATGAAACAGAAGCAGATGTGATTGTAATTAATACCTGCTGCTTTATTCATGATGCTAAAGAGGAAAGCATTAATACAATTCTCGAAATGGCAGAATATAAAAAAGAAGGCAATTTAAAGGCTTTAATTGTTACAGGATGTCTTGCTCAGCGTTATCACAAGGAAATCAGAGAAGAAATTCCGGAAGTAGATGCAATTATCGGAACAACTGGATATGAAGCGATTTGTGATGCTATTGAAGAAGCGTTGCAGGGGCATTTTTCTGAAAATCTGAAAGATGTAGATTATCTTCCAAAAAATAATACAATCCGTGTTAATACCACTGGTGGTTATTATTCTTATCTGAAGATTGCAGAGGGCTGTGATAAGCATTGTACTTACTGTGTTATTCCATCTATCCGTGGAAAGTTCAGAAGTGTGCCAATGGAAAAATTATTGGAGGAAGCTGCTTATCTGGCTTTAAATGGAACAAAAGAGTTGATTTTAGTTGCACAGGAAACAACACTTTATGGAGTGGATTTATATGGTGAAAAACGTCTTCCAATGCTGCTAAAAGAACTTTGCAAGATTTCCGGATTAGAGTGGATTCGTATTCTTTACTGTTATCCGGAAGAAATCACAGATGAATTGATTCAGGTAATCAAAGAAGAGGAAAAGGTATGTAATTATCTGGATATGCCAATTCAGCACTGTTCTGACAGTATGTTAAAACGAATGGGTAGAAGAACCTCCAAGGCAGATTTAGTAGCAATTGTTAAAAAGCTTCGTGAAGAAATTCCGGATATTACTCTTCGTACAACATTAATTACCGGTTTCCCGGGTGAAACAGAAGAAAATCAGGAAGAACTTTATGAATTTGTGAAAGAAATGCGTTTTGACCGTCTTGGTGTATTTACTTATTCTCCGGAAGAAGGTACTCCTGCAGCCAGAATGGAAGACCAGATTGAGGAAGAAGTGAAAGAAGCAAGAAGAGATGAAATCATGGAACTTCAGCAGCAGATTGCTTTTGAAAAGGCAGAAGAAGTAGATGGAGAAGTGTTAAAGGTCATGATTGAGGGTAAACTTCCAGAAGATAATATTTATGTTGGAAGAACCTATAAAGATGCTCCAAATGTAGATGGTTTTATTTTTGTAAATGCAGAAAGGGAGCTCATGTCCGGTGACATGATAAAGGTATATGTAACAGAAGCAAGAGATTACGATTTAATCGGTGAGATGATTGAAGAAGTAGAAGAATAAAAAGAATTACCAAAGATATAAAGCTGCTAAAGCGGCAGAAAGTGAGGAAATTATGAACTTACCTAATAAGCTGACAATTTTACGTGCGGCAATGATTCCATTTTTTGTATTTTTTCTTTTAAATGAGGGAATACCATATCACCAGTATCTGGCAGTTGCAGTATTTATTATTGCATCAATTACAGATGCATTAGATGGACATATTGCGAGAAAATATAATCTGATTACTAATTTTGGAAAATTCATGGACCCATTAGCAGACAAGCTGCTGGTATGTTCTGCATTAATTTGTTTTGTAGAACTGGGACTAATGCCATCCTGGATTGTAATTGTGATTATCAGCCGTGAATTTATTATCAGTGGTTTCCGTCTTGTAGCATCTGATAATGGCGTTGTTATTGCAGCAAGCTACTGGGGCAAATTTAAAACTGTTTCCCAGATGATTATGTCAATTTTACTGATTCTTCATTTTGATAATCCAGTTGCATTAGCAGCAGAACAGATTTTAATTTATGTTTCATTAATTTTAACAGTTGTATCTTTAGTGGACTACATTGTAAAGAATAAAGATGTATTAAAAACAAACGAATAGATACAGGAGTGTGACAGAATATGGTAGTAGAGTTAATTAGCGTAGGAACAGAGATTCTGATGGGAAATATAGTGAATACTAATGCGGCATATTTATCAGAAAAATGTGCAGAGCTTGGGCTTTCTATTTATCATCAGATAACGGTTGGTGATAACGAAAAGAGACTCGCAGAAGCGGTAAAAACAGCTTTTGAGCGTGCTGATATTGTAATACTGACTGGCGGACTTGGGCCAACAGAAGATGACATCACAAAAGAAGTGGCAGCAAAGGTACTTGAAAAGGCGCTAATAGAAGATACACATACCAGAGAAAGAATTGCAGAGTATTTTAAAGGTAAGGGAGATGACTTTGTAATACCGGAAAGTAACTGGAAACAGGCTTTGGTAATAGAAGACTCTATCATTTTGGATAATGACAATGGTACAGCTCCGGGGATGATTGGAGAAGGCAAAGATGCAGAAGGAAATACAAAAAGAATCATTCTGCTACCAGGACCTCCAAATGAAATGAAGCCAATGTTTGAAAATAGTGTTGTACCATATTTGAAACAGTTAAATCCTTATGTATTTTATTCTGAAATGATAAAAATTTGTGGTATTGGTGAAAGCCAGGCAGAAGAAATGATTCTGGATTTAATCGATGAACAGACAAATCCAACCATAGCACCTTATGCGAAAACGGGACAGGTCCATTTCCGCATTACAGCAAAGGCTGGAACAACGGAAGAAGCAAAAATGCTTGTCATTCCTGTAGTGGATGAACTGAAAAAACGTTTTGGTGATAACATTTATACAATAAATGAAAATGAGCAGCTGGAAGAAAAAGTAGTTGCTATGCTTAAGGAAAGAAATTATAAGATTTCTACTGCAGAATCCCTGACAGGCGGACTCATTGCAGGAACGATTGTGAATGTGGCAGGTTCTTCTTCTGTATTTGGAGAGGGCTATATCACATATGCCAATGAGGCTAAGGAAAAGATTCTTGGTGTAAAACATGAAACCATAGAACAGTTTGGCGTAGTAAGTGAAGAAACAGTCCGTGAAATGGCAGAGGGAGTATGTAAAGCTTCTGGTTCAGAAATTGGAATTGCAGTAACGGGAATTGCAGGACCGGATGGTGGAACAGAAGAAAAACCGGTTGGAACAGTATATATTGGATGTTGCTTTAATGGGAAAATCGCTGTTAAAAAGTACCAGTATAAAGGAAATCGTCAGAAAATCCGCGATAATACGGTAATTTGTGCATTAGACTTAGTAAGAAGAATGATGCTTTAATGATTTGGCCATGTATAAGCTCGAGTTCGCAGCCATGCTGCTTTTTCGCTGCTTCGCAGCTAAACTCTCGCTTGGGCTGAAACGCCCTATAGAAACAGATATAAAATATTTGATGTGAGCAAGCTCCCATAAATATTTATATCTGTTTCTGCACGGCTAAATCTTACCACAAAAATGACATAAGTTTTGTTTATTCTGAATCTGGAAATAAGGTTTCTGTCAAATTCAATGAATAATGGCATGAAAATGGTAAAGAGTGGGAAAACTATGGCTGAGAAGGAGTGGAAATGATGACAAAGAAGAGACGTAAGTTATGGATTGGGATGCTTATTCTGATTCTTACAATGGTACTCATTGGGGCTTGTGGAAAGAAAAAGGATGAAGATGCAACTTCTAAGGGGAATGTAACTACAGAGAGTGGTACACAGCAGTCAGAAAATACAGATGAAGAACAGGGAGCAAAGGAAGTTCAGATATATAGTATTAATGACAATTCTCTGGAAAGTGAGCAGACTTATGTAACTATGGAAGAAGTGACACCAGAAACAGTAGTTCAGGCAGTTGTGGATTCTTTAGCAGAACATTCTCTTGAAGTAGGAATTGATAGTGTTACTATGGAAGGAGACAGAGTAATTGTAAGCTTTTTATATGGAAAAGCACCATTGACTTCGGTTGGGTCCACTGTAGAAGAAACCATTCTTAACAGTATTGCAGACAGCCTTTTGGACAATGTGGATGGCTGCAAGAAGGTTGTATTTCGTGCAGAAGGTGAAGCTTATGAAAGTGGGCATTATGCATTTGGAATTAATGAGGTTTATGCGTCTGAGTAGAAGTATTCATATAGTCATAAAGGATTAGACAAATACAAAAGATAAAGATAACAATAGTTCGAGGAATATTTTAATGGGTAAAATATTAATAATTGGTGGCGGAGCTGCAGGCATGATGGCTGCAGTTTTTGCAGCCAGAAATGGAAATGAAGTAATTATATATGAAAAGAATGAAAAGCTAGGTAAAAAGCTCTATATAACAGGAAAGGGACGTTGTAATATTACCAATGCCGGTGATATGGAAACATTATTCCAAAATGTAATGTCTAATTCCAAGTTTTTATATAGTGCTTTTTATGGTTTTACAAACTTTGATGCTATTGATTTTTTTGAACAGTTAGGATGTAAAACTAAGATTGAACGTGGCAACCGAGTATTCCCTGTGTCAGATAGATCTTCTGATGTAATCAGTGCCATGACAAGGGAACTGCATCGTCTTGGGGTGCAGATTGAGTATCGTACAGAGGTTGAAGAGGTTGTTGCCTGTGAAGGTGTATTTGAAGGAATACGTATCAAAGGCAGCAAAGAATTGATTAAGGGAGATAAGGTTATTATAGCAACAGGCGGTCTTTCTTATCAGACAACAGGGTCAACCGGTGATGGATATAAGTTTGCAAAAGCACTGGGACATAGTGTTACAGAATTGTCCCCTTCGTTAGTTCCATTTAACATTAAAGAAGAGTTTGTAAAGGAATTACAGGGGCTTTCTCTAAAGAATATACAAGTAAGAGTTTATGCCGGTAAAAAAGAGATTTTTAATGATTTTGGAGAAATGCTGTTTACACATTTTGGTGTCAGTGGACCGGTTATTTTAAGCTCCAGTTCTTATGTGATTCCACATATTGGTAAGAAAGAATTAAAATTAATAATTGATTTAAAGCCGGCACTTTCAAGAGAGCAGTTGGATGCAAGAATTCTTCGTGATTTCGAGCAGTGCATGAATAAGCAGTACAAGAATTCACTGGACCAGCTATTGCCAAGAAAAATGATTTCTGCTATCATTTCTTTGAGCGGAATTGATCCGGAAAAGAAGGTTAATGCCATTACAAAAGAAGAACGCACAAGATTGGTAGATGTAATTAAAAACATGGAACTTACCATTGCCGGAATTCGTGATTATAATGAGGCAATTATTACCAAAGGCGGCGTTAAGGTAAAAGAAATTAATCCGGGAACCATGGAATCCAAGTTGGTAAAAAATGTATATTTTATAGGTGAGGTTCTGGATTTAGATGCTTTAACAGGGGGATTTAATCTTCAGATTGCGTGGTCAACCGCATATTTATCTGGAATTGCAGAATAAAGGAAAGTGAGATGCAGATATGAGTTATAATATTGCTATTGATGGACCTGCTGGTGCAGGAAAAAGTACGATTGCAAAGAGAATTGCAAAAGAATTAGCTTTTATTTATGTAGATACAGGAGCAATGTATCGTGCTATGGGACTTTTTATGTACAGAAAAGGAATTGCAGGAACTGATAAAGAAGCAATTAAAAAGGAATTAGATAATGTAGATATTACCATTTCTTATGTTAACGGAGAACAGCAGGTTTTCTTAAATGGTGAAAATGTTACAGCATTTCTTCGAGAAGAACAGGTTGGTCATATGGCATCTGCGGTAGGAACAATAGCAGAGGTGAGACAGAAGCTGGTGGCATTACAGCAGAAAATGGCTGAAACAGAGAATGTGATTATGGATGGAAGAGACATTGGAACTGTTGTACTTCCTAATGCTAATGCTAAGATTTATCTGACAGCCAGCTCAAGGGAACGTGCAAGAAGACGTTTTGAAGAATTGAAGGCTAAGGATGTTCCTTGCGATATGGATGAAATCGAAAAGGATATTATTGCAAGGGATTATCAGGATATGAACAGGGAAGCTTCTCCATTAAAACAGGCAGAAGACGCTGTTTTAGTTGATTGTTCTGATATGGGAATTGATGAAGTGGTAGAGACAATTATTGGTATTTTCAAAGAAAAGACCAATATTTAAAATTTGATGAAAGAATATCAGCAGGAAAGCAGGCTGGTTTTAGGAGAATATATGGAAGTTCAGTTAGCAAAAAGTGCAGGCTTCTGTTTTGGCGTTAAAAGAGCAGTTGATACTGTTTATGAGGAAATCGAAAAAGGAAATAAAGTTTATACTTATGGACCAATCATTCACAATGATGAGGTTGTAAAGGATTTAGAGTCCAAAGGTGTAAAGGTAGTTGGCTCTTTGGAAGAAATGGCTACGATTGAGAAAGGAATTATGATTATCCGTTCCCATGGAGTTTCCAAGAAAGAATATGACAGAATAGAAGAACTGGGATTTGAAATTGTAGATGCTACCTGCCCATTTGTAAAGAAAATTCATAAAAATGTTTCCAAAGAGAGTCTTGATGGCAGGGAAATTGTAATTATTGGTAATGCCGAGCATCCAGAGGTACAGGGTATCAAGGGCTGGTGCGAAGGAAAATGCATTGTAATCGAAACCACAGAAGAAGCCTATGAATATGTTCCAGAAAATGGGAAAAATGTTTGTATTGTTGCACAAACGACATTTAATTACAAGAAATTTAAATATTTAGTTGAAATTATTTCAAAAAAGGGTTATGATATACTTGCTTTAAATACAATTTGTAACGCTACAGAGGAGCGTCAGACAGAGGCGAGGGAACTTGCTAAAGTCTGCGATGCAATGATTGTAATAGGTGGTAAACAGAGTTCGAATACACAGAAGCTTGTAGAAATCTGCAAAAGTGAATGTGTCGATACTTATTATATACAGACACTCGTTGACCTAGATTTAGAAGTATTGAAATCGTTTCGTAGCGTAGGTATTACCGCAGGGGCATCAACCCCAAATAATATTATCAAGGAGGTCCAAATAGCATGTCAGAAATGAGTTTTGAACAGTTATTGGAAGAATCATTAGTTACAATTCATAATGGAGAGGTAGTAAAGGGCACGGTAATCGGTGTAAAAGAAGACGAAATCATCCTGAATATAGGTTACAAAGCCGACGGTATCATCACAAGAAGTGAATATACTAACACACCAAATGTGGATTTAACTACACTGGTTCAGGTAGGAACAGAAATGGAAGCTAAAGTTCTTAAAGTAAACGATGGAGAAGGACAGGTTCTTCTTACTTATAAGAGATTAGCTGCAGAAAAAGGAAATCAGAAATTAGAAGAAGCTTTCAACAATAAGGAAGTTTTAAAAGCACCTGTAGCCGCTGTATTAGATGGTGGTTTAAGTGTTATCGTAGAAGAAGCAAGAGTATTTATTCCTGCTAGCTTAGTATCTGATACTTATGAAAAAGATTTATCTAAATATAAAGATCAGGAAATCGAATTTGTTATTAGCGAATTCAATCCTAAGAGAAGAAGAATCATCGGTGACCGTAAACAGTTATTAGTTGAAAAGAAGAAAGAATTACAGAAAGAATTATTCGACAAGATTAAAGTTGGCGATGCAGTAGAAGGAGCAGTTAAGAATGTAACTGACTTTGGTGCATTCATCGATTTAGGCGGAGTAGACGGATTACTTCATATTTCCGAAATGTCTTGGGGACGTGTTGAAAATCCTAAGAAAATCTTCAAAGTGGGTGACACTGTAAAAGTTCTTATTAAAGATATTCAGGGTGAAAAAGTTGCGCTCAGCTTAAAATTTGCTGATACAAATCCTTGGGCAAAAGCTGCTGAAAACTATGCAGTAGGAACAGAAGTTACAGGTAAAGTAGCTCGTATGACTGACTTTGGTGCTTTCGTAGAATTAGAAGCTGGTGTAGATGCATTACTTCATGTTTCTCAGATTTCTAAAGAACACGTAGAAAAACCTGCTGATGTATTAAAGGTTGGACAGGAAGTTACAGCTAAGGTTGTAGATTTCAACAATGAAGATAAGAAGATCAGCATTAGTATCAAAGCTTTATTAGCACCAGAAGAAGTAAAAGAAGAAGCTCAGGAAGAAACAACAGCTGAAGAATAAAATATAATACAGATTGGGGCTGAGTAACATGGCAATGGACTATGAAGGCTTCAAAGAGCAGGTATTTCGATTAACCAAAATCGATTTGAGTGCTTATAAAGAACGCCAGATGAAGAGAAGAATTGATGCGCTGATTAATAAACACAGCATCAAAACTTATGATGATTATGTGAATTTATTAAAGACAGATAAAAGTGCTTTTGATGAATTTGTAAATTATCTTACAATCAATGTATCTGAGTTCTATAGAAATCCAGAACAATGGAAAGTCTTAGAAAAAGAGATTTTCCCAGATTTAATTGGTAAATTTGGAAAAAGACTTAAAATCTGGAGTGCAGCATGCTCCACAGGAGATGAACCTTATTCTCTTGCTATGGTATTAGGCGATTTTATACCATTGGATCAGGTGAAGATTATTGCAACTGACATTGATAAACAGGTGTTAGAAAAAGCAAAGCTGGGTCTTTACAATGACAAGAGTCTGAAAGGACTTCCAAAACAGTATATTGACAAGTATTTTACTAAAGTCAATGACAAAACTTTTCAGATTTCTGATAAAGTTAAGAAATGTGTTGAGTTTAAAGAACATAATCTTTTAAAGGATCCATATCCAACTAACTGTGACCTCATTGTTTGCCGTAATGTACTAATTTACTTTACAGAGGAAGCAAAAGAGGAAGTTTATAAGAAATTTAATGATTCATTAAAGAAAGATGCATTCCTCTTTGTAGGTAGTACAGAGCAGATTATCCAGCCACAGAAGCTTGGATATGCAACTCAGAAGTCTTTCTTTTATAAAAAAATGTAATTTTCAGAGCCAAGCAAACATGAGCAAAAGGAAAGCCTCAAAGAGGCGATTTTGCGAATGGTGCTCTGAATAGCTGTGAAGTTTGAAATATATGCACACTTAGGAAGCTGAGTGTGCATATTTTATTTTTTTAGGTGTTGATTTTTAGAATTGTATCTAGTAAGATAGTTAAGTAGATAGTTATAGACATAATTAGAAAGCTGGGAGAAGGAATGCAGGAGTTAGTAAGGGTTGTCGTAGACGCCATGGGCGGTGACAATGCACCACATGAGATTGTAAAGGGTGCGGTTGAAGCTGTAAATGAAAGCAAAAGAATAAAAGTAATTTTAGTTGGAAAAGAACCATTGGTTCAAGAAGAATTACAAAAGTACAGCTATGATAAAGAGAGAGTTGAAGTTGTTCATGCAGAAGAGGTAATTACCAATGATGAAGCACCTGTAATGGCAATTCGCAGAAAGAAAGAGTCCTCAATTGTAGTAGGGATGAAGCTTGTGAAGGAAGGCGAAGCAGATGCTTTTGTATCTGCCGGAAGTACAGGAGCGGTTCTGGTAGGTGGACAATTAATTGCAGGAAGAATCAAAGGGGTGGAAAGAACTCCATTAGCACCATTGATTCCAACTACAAAAGGTGTTTCACTTTTGATTGATTGTGGAGCTAATGTAGATGCGAGAGCTTCTCATTTAGTGCAGTTTGCAAAAATGGGCTCTGTGTACATGGAACATGTTGTTGGTATTAAAAATCCAAGAGTGGCCATTGTTAATATTGGAGCTGAAGAAGAAAAAGGAAACATGCTTGTAAAAGAAACATATCCTCTTTTGAAGAACTGTAATGATATTAATTTCATAGGAAGCATTGAAGCGAGAGATATACCAAGTGGAGCTGCAGATGTAATTGTATGTGAAGCGTTTGTAGGTAATGTAATCTTGAAGCTGTATGAAGGTGTTGCCCTTACTTTAGTCAAAGAGATTAAAGGTGGTATGATGGTGAATCTAAGAAGCAAAATCGGAGCCCTTCTTGTAAAACCTGCTTTAAAAAATACATTAAAGGATTTTGATGCTTCTAAATATGGCGGTGCACCGATGCTTGGACTTAATGGTCTGGTAGTAAAGACTCATGGAAGCTCCAAGAGCATGGAAGTTAAAACTTCAATCTTACAGTGTATTGCTTTTAAAGAACAAAACATAAATGAAAAAATTAAAGCTAACATAACAAGTAATGAATAAGGAAAGGTGAATTGTATGGAATTTGAAAAGTTACAGAAAATTATCAGCGAGGTTCTTAACGTAGAAGAAGAGGAAATCACAATGGAAACTACTTTCATTGATGATCTTGGAGCAGATTCTTTGGACGTATTTCAGATTATTATGGGAATTGAAGAAGAATTTGATATCGAAATTCCAACAGAAGCAGCGGAAGATATTGTTACAGTAAGCGATGCAGTAGAGCAGATTAAAAGCGTATTAAATCAGTAATTTAAGAAACGAATAAGGAAAGTTAGTCAATCGGCAGAGAGGTTTCTTCGCCGATTGACTTGTTTTCGCATAGTGTGTTTTAAGGCAAGTTTAATGAAAGGAGGAAAAAATGTTAAGCGTAGAGAAAATTGAGCAATTTGAAACTATGATAGGATACCAGTATAAGGACAAATCACTTCTTACTCTTGCACTGACTCACAGTTCCTATGCCAATGAAAGAAATTATGGCAGACTGGCGAATAATGAGCGACTGGAGTTTTTAGGAGATGCGGTATTAGAACTTGTTTCAAGTGAATTTATTTATAGCACATATAAAGAGATGCCAGAAGGTAAAATGACAAAGCTTCGTGCAAGTATTGTATGTGAACCAACCCTTGCTTTGTGTGCAAGAGAAATTAAGCTTGGAGAATACCTTTTGCTTGGAAAAGGTGAAGATGGTACTGGAGGAAGAGATAGAGATTCTATTTTATCAGATGCTATGGAGGCTGTAATTGGTTCTCTCTATTTGGATGGTGGTTTTACTAATGCAAAAGAGTTTGTAAATCGTTTTTTGTTATCTGATATTGATAACAAAAAGCTCTTTTTTGATAGTAAGACTATCCTGCAGGAAATTATACAGGGGCTTTCTAAAGGAGTGCTTTCTTATCATTTGATTAATGAAGAGGGGCCTGACCATAATAAAAAGTTTACAGTAGAAGCAGTTCTGGATGACAGACCACTTTCAGTAGGTGTTGGAAGAACAAAAAAGGCGGCAGAACAGGAAGCTGCTTATAAAGCTATTCTTTATATTAATGGAAAAAGTAAAAATAAAGAACAGGAGTAATACATGTATCTTAAAAGTATAGAAATACAGGGATTTAAGTCATTTGCCAACAAGATGGTATTTGAATTCCATGATGGAATTACCGCTATTGTTGGACCAAATGGAAGTGGAAAAAGTAACGTTGCAGATGCGGTTCGTTGGGTATTAGGTGAACAGAGTGCAAAGCAGCTTCGTGGTTCTAAAATGGAAGATGTTATTTTTGCAGGAACAGAAGCCAGAAAGCCACAGGGATTCGCGTATGTAGCTATTACACTGGATAATTCTGATCATAAGCTGGCAACAGCATATGAGGAAGTAACTGTAGCCAGACGAGTATACCGTTCTGGTGAAAGTGAATATCTGATGAATGGAGTAAACTGTCGTTTAAGAGACGTGCAGGAATTGTTTCTTGATACAGGTATTGGACGGGAAGGATATTCTATTATCGGACAGGGTCAGATTGATAAGGTATTAAGTGGTAAGCCGGAAGAACGAAGAGAGCTTTTTGATGAAGCGGCCGGAATTACAAAGTTTAAGAAAAGAAAAGCGGCGGCAGAGAAGAATCTGGAAGCAGAAAGACAGAATCTGTGCCGTATTAATGATATTTTAGCAGAAATTACAACGCAGGTTGGACCATTAGAGAAGCAGTCTATTGTAGCAAAGGAATATCTTAATTTAAGAGATCAGCTGAAAAATGTTGATGTTAATATGTTCTTAATGGAGTATGACCGTATTCATGATGAATTAAAGTCCATTGAAGAAAAACAGAAAATAGCAGAAAGCAATCTGGAAGAAACCAAAGAACAGTTTGAAAATACCAGAGAAGAATATGACAGACTGGAATTAGAACTGGAAGAAAAGAATCAAGTTTTAGAAAGTAAGAAAAATGAATTAAATGACACCCGTCTGAAAAAAGAGCAGATGGAGGGTGACATTAAAGTATTAAATGAACAGATTGCAGCCGCAAAACAGAACAGTGACCATTACAGGGAAAGAGTTCAGGTTGTAACGGAGTCCTTACAGGAAAAAGAAAGAGAATTAGAACATTTTAACCAGCGTAAAATGGAATTAGATGAAGGTATTGGTTCCATGGAAGCCAAGCAGAAAGCAGCGAAAGAACAATTAGAGGCAAGTCTTTCTGAGATGGAGCAGATTTCCAAGTCTATTGAACAGCATAATTCTTCGATTTATCAGTCCTTAAATGATAATACAGAGCTGAAAACAGATATTCAGAAATACCAGACTATGCTGGAGCAGGCAACCATAAAAAAAGCTGAACTGACACAGAGGGTTTTAGAAAATAAAACCAGTGAAGCAGGTTATGAAGAGGCTATTGAACAGGGGAAATCCCAATTAGAGGACATTTCCAAGAAAATTCAGGGTATTCAGAGTAATAATGAAGAGTTCTTAAACGACAGCAGGGAACTTAAGAATAGACTGGAACAGCTTCAGAATGAGGATCATAGTCTTCAACAGACTTATCTTCGTGAGAAGTCTAAGCTGGATTCTTTGAAGAACATTACAGAGCGTTATGAAGGCTATGGACAAAGTATCCGCCGTGTTATGGAGCAGAAGGAGAAGAATCCTGGTATTGTTGGTGTTGTGGCAGATATTATTAAAGTGGAAAAATCCTATGAAACTGCAATGGAAATTGCATTAGGAGGAAGCATCCAGAATATCGTTACCAAAGATGAAGAAGTAGCTAAGAAAATGATTGGCTACTTAAAACAGAATAAGTTTGGTCGTGCAACCTTCCTTCCACTTACAACAATTTCAACAAGAGGTGGCTTTAATAATCCGGAAGCCTTAAAAGAAAAAGGTGCAATTGGTCTTGCCAGTACTCTGGTTAAGGCAGATAAAGAATTTGAAGGTCTTGTAGAATATCTTCTTGGAAGAATTCTGGTAGTTGATAATATTGATAATGCCATTGCCATTGCCAGAAAATACCATCAATCTATCCGTATGGTAACAATTGATGGTGAGCAGATTAATCCGGGTGGAGCAATGTCTGGTGGAGCATTTAAGAATTCAAGTAATTTGTTAAGCCGCCGCCGTGAAATGGAAGACATTGAGAAAGAACTGGAGGCTATTGAAAAACAGAGAAAAACTCTTAAACGGGATATTGATACACAAAATTCTGAAAGAGAAAAACTGCTTACAGAGATTGAAAAGAATAAAGAGGCGATTCAGAAACTTTATTTACAGCAAAATACAGCCAAAATCAAGTATGAACAGGCAGTTGCTGCCAAAGAAGAAAATCAGCTGGCTATGGAACGAATTCATATGGATAACAGCCAGATTGAAGTACAGATAAGAGAGTTGAAGGACAAAATCGACAACCTTAATTCTTCCTTAAAAGTAAATACTTCTAAGAGCAAAAACAGTGAAGAACAGATTGAACAGCTTACTGTTAAACTGGAAGAAATGAAGCAGTTGGAAAAACAGCAGCGTGAACAAATGGAAGAAGCGAAGCTTAATTTCTCCTCTTCTGAACAGAATATTCAGTTCGTACAGGAAAATATTCGTCGTATTACAGAAGAAATTGCTCATTACAAAGAAGAACTTGTAAGCCTTCAGAAAGGTATGGAGGACAGTGAAGTTCAGACTGGTGAAAAGGAAGAAAATATCAAGAAGGTTCGCCAGAGTATTGAAGGCTTTATGGAAGCTATTAAAGAAAAAGAAGAACAGATTCAGAAAATTGTGGGAGAAAAGGAAAGCATTGAAAAGAGCCACAAAGGCTTCTTTGCCCGCAGAGAAGAACTGTCAAGCCATATGAACAATCTGGATAAAGAAGTATTCCGTTTGGGAAGCCAGAAGGAAAAGCTTTCTGAGCAGTCTGAAGGTCAGATGAATTACATGTGGGAAGAATATGAACTGACTTACAGCTCAGCAAGACTTTTAAGAACAGAAACAGAGGAATCTCTGAACCAGTTAAGAAAGCGTTCCGGAGAATTGAAACAGAAGATTAAAGGCCTTGGAGACGTTAACGTTAATGCTATTGAAGATTATAAGAATCTTTCTGAACGCTATGAGCTTTTAAGAAGCCAGCATGATGATCTGATTGAAGCAGAAGGTAAGCTTGTTCAGATTATTGCTGAACTGGAAGAAGAAATGCGTAAGCAGTTTGCAGAAAAATTTGAAGATATTAAGGTTCAGTTTGATAAAGTGTTTAAAGAACTGTTCGGAGGCGGTAAAGGAACTATTGAGCTTCAGGAAGATGAGGATATTCTGGAGGCAGGAATTCGTATTATCGCACAGCCGCCAGGAAAGAAGCTGCAGAATATGATGCAGTTATCCGGTGGAGAGAAGGCCTTAACAGCGATATCCCTGTTATTTGCCATTCAGAACTTAAAGCCATCACCATTCTGTCTTTTAGATGAGATTGAAGCGGCTTTAGATGATTCTAACGTAACAAGATATGCAAAATACTTGCATAAACTTACTAAAGATACACAGTTTATTGTTATCACTCACAGAAGAGGTACAATGGCTGCGGCTGACATTTTATATGGAATCACTATGCAGGAAAAAGGCGTATCCACCTTGGTTTCTGTAAGTTTATTAGAAGATGATTTAGACGAATAGGAGAGCGCGTATGGGTGAAGGATTTTTTAGTAAATTAGTATCAGGTTTATCAAAGACAAGAGATAATATTGTATCAGGGATTGACTCTATTTTTTCAGGGGCATCTGAAATTGACGAAGATTTCTATGAAGAACTGGAAGAACTCTTAATTATGGCAGACCTGGGAATCAATACAACAACATCTATTTTAGATGATTTAAGAGCAAAGGTAAAAGAACAGAAGATTAAGGTTGCTTCTGAATGCAGACAGCTTTTAATTGACAGTATTAAAGGTCAGATGAAGCTTCAGGAAGATGCTTATGCTTTTGAAGACAAGAAATCTGTTGTACTTTTAATTGGTGTAAATGGAGTTGGTAAAACTACATCCGTTGGTAAGCTTGCCGGACAGTTAAAGGATTCTGGTAAGAAGGTTATGGTTGCTGCGGCAGATACCTTCCGAGCAGGAGCGATTGAACAGCTGACAGAGTGGGCGAATCGAGCAGGAGTGGATATTATTTCCCAGTCAGAAGGCTCTGACCCAGCGGCAGTTGTATATGATGCAGTTGTATCTGCAAAAGCAAGAAATGTAGACGTATTAATCTGTGATACAGCAGGCCGCCTTCATAATAAGAAGAATCTGATGGAAGAGCTTAGAAAGATTAACCGTATCATTGATAAGGAATATCCGGAGGCTCACAGAGAAACCTTAGTTGTACTGGATGGAACAACTGGTCAGAATGCTATGGCACAGGCAAAACAGTTTAATGAAGTAGCTGAGATTACAGGTATTGTATTAACTAAATTAGATGGAACTGCCAAAGGTGGTATTGCCATTGCAATCCAGTCTGAGCTTGGAATTCCGGTAAAATATATTGGTATTGGAGAACAGATTGATGATTTACAGAAGTTCAATGCAGATGATTTTGTAAATGCACTATTTGACACAGGGAAAGAAGAGTAGTACAATACACTTTAATGAATTAACGTGTTTAATACATGGAAATGGTGCTAAGCAATGGAGGAACTATATTATGATGACATTAGAGAAATTTGAAGAAGCTTGCGAGCAGGTCAAAAAAGTTACATTAAAGACAAATTTGGTTTACAGTGAATATTTTTCAGAGGTTTCCGGTAACAAAGTCTACTTAAAACCAGAAAATATGCAGTATACAGGTGCTTATAAAGTAAGAGGTTCTTACTACAAAATCAGCACTTTATCAGAAGAAGAACGTGCAAAAGGTCTGATTACCGCATCTGCCGGTAACCATGCCCAGGGTGTTGCTTATGCAGCCAAAATATATGGTGTAAAGGCAACTATCGTTATGCCAACAACAACACCATTAATCAAAGTAAACCGTACAAAGAGCTATGGAGCAGAGGTAATTCTTCATGGTGATGTTTATGATGATGCCTGCCAGTATGCATTAAAATTAGCAGAAGAAACAGGAAGTACCTTTATTCATCCATTTGATGATGAAGATGTAGCAACCGGTCAGGGAACCATCGCTATGGAAATCTTCAAAGACCTTCCAACTGTAGATGTCATTTTAGTTCCAATTGGTGGCGGCGGATTGGCTTCCGGTGTTTCCACACTGGCTAAGCTTCTTAATCCTAATGTAAAAGTAATCGGTGTAGAGCCTGCAGGGGCAAACTGCATGCAGGAATCCTTAAAGGCAGGACATGTAGTGTCCCTTCCTTCCGCAGTAACCATTGCAGATGGTACAGCAGTAAAGACACCGGGAAGCAAGATTTTCCCATATATTCAGCAGAATATTGATGATATTATCACAATCGAAGATGATGAGTTAATTGTTACTTTCCTTGATATGATGGAGAATCATAAGATGGTAGTTGAAAACTCAGGTCTTCTTACCGTTGCAGCATTAAAGCATTTAGACTGTAAGGATAAGAGAGTGGTATCTATCTTAAGCGGTGGAAATATGGACGTTATCACTATTTCTTCCGTTGTACAGCATGGTCTTATTGCAAGGGGCAGAATCTTCACTGTATCTGTACAACTTCCAGACCGTCCGGGTGAATTAGTCCGTGTATCACAGGTGATTGCAGAAGCACAGGGTAACATCGTAAGACTTGACCATAACCAGTTCGTAAGTATTAATCGTAATGCGGCTGTAGAGCTTAAAATCACTATGGAAGCATTTGGACATGAACATAAGGAACAGATTATTAAGGCACTTAAAAAGAATGGATATAATCCTGTGATTAAGAAGCCGGTATTATAATCAATAGAATAGAAGTATAAGACGGAACTTTCGTGGGAAGGTTCCGTTTTCTTGTAATGGGAGAAGTTTTGGGATATAATAGCCACAAGTGGCTATTATCAATGCACATGATTTCTTTTACAAGAAGAGAGGTAAAATAAATATGAGTACATATGATTATAAAGATATTGAAGGTAGCGACAAGTGGGTGAAGGTTAGCTTTCTTGAAAAGGGCTGGTCTTCTGACTTAAAGTACCTCATTGAGACGAATTCTGGAAGTAAATTTGTATTAAGAATAGCGGATATCAGCAGATATGATGAAAAGAAGAAAGAATACGAAATGATTCATAAATTTTCTAAATTAGGATTTGAAATGTCTATGCCAATTGATTTTGGAATTTGTAATGAGAACAGAAACGTGTATATGATATTGTCATGGGTAGATGGAGTGGATTTGGAAGAAGTGCTGCCAAATCTTGAAGAGAGACAGCAATATTTGTTAGGGAGACAGGCAGGGGAAATATTAAAGAAGCTTCATAGTGTTGAAGTTGAGAAGGAAGATATACCTGTTAAAACAAAGATTGATAAGAAATTATTACAACTTGAAAATTATGAGAAATCTGCTGTCAGAGTAGAAAATGATGAAACAGCAGTACAATATGTGAAAAACAATATTAATCGAATATGGAGTAAAAGTCCTGTATATTTACACGGAGACTTTCATCCGGGAAATTTAATTTATATGAAAAATGGTTCTATTGGCGTAATTGATTTTAATCGTTGGGAGGTTGGAGATCCTTACGAGGAATTTTATAAATTAGAAAGCTTTGGCAGGGATTTGAGTGTTCCATATTGTATCGGGCAGATAGAAGCATACTTTGATGATGAAATTCCAGATGAGTTTTGGAAGATTTTGGCTGTATATGTGGCACATGCTTCGGTTTATTCAATTAAGTGGGCGGAGAAATTTGGACAGAAAGATATCGAAAATATGACTCAAATCTGTATGAGGGCATTTGATGATTATGAGAATTTTGAGAGGGTAATACCAAAGTGGTATGATAAAGAGTTGAAAAATAAATATAGAGATGGTGTGGATGATGGGAACTAGAGAAGAAGCTGTTTTGAAAAATAGTAGTGGACATTTGATTGGTAATTTTATATAATAACAATAGAAGAGATGTGTATGAGAGTGTTAGAAAGGAGTCAAATGGCTATTACTAACACTACCTATGATGATGTTTTTAAAACATTACTGAATGATTGTCCCAATCTTATAATCCCTATAGTAAATGAAATTTTTCAAGAGGATTATAGTGGCTTGGAACGGATTGAATTATCACAAAATGAACTATTTTTTCAGCAAGTAGATGGAATGAAAGCTGAACGTATAACAGACAGTAGCTTTGTGATTATTCGAAATGGAAACCGAAAAAAGAGGTATCATATTGAATGTCAGAGTACACCAGATGGAAGTATGGTGATTCGAATGTTTGAATATGATACTCTGGTAGCAATCCGAAATGGGGAACAGACGAAAGAAGGTCTGGTAGTACGATTCCCAAGTTCAGCAGTTTTATATCTGCGTCATAGAAAGACAACTCCAGATAGGCTGACTATAAGACTAGAAACACCGGGAGGAAATATTTCATATGCTGTACCAATTTTAAAAGTGAAGACATACAGTATAGAAGAGATATTTGAAAAGAAGCTGTTATTTTTAATTCCTTTTTACATATTTACCTATGAGAAGGATTTTAAGAAGATAGTGGACAGTAATGAAAGGCTACAGGCGTTGAAAGAGGAGTATATTAGTATACGAAAGCGTCTGGATGATTTATGTGAAAAAGGACAGATTAACGAATATGAAAAGCGAACCCTGATTAGGATGACTAGTAATGTTATAAACAGTCTGGCGGAAAAATATGAACAGATTCAGAAAGGAGTGACAGATACTATGGGTGGAAAGGTTTTAGAATATGAGGAAAAAGACATATTAAGATGTGGAATAAGAGAAGGAATTATGGAAGAAAAAAGAAAATGTATATCTAATATGTTAAAACGAAATATGTCAGATGAAGATATCTGTGCTTTGGCTGAATGTGATAATGAGTTGGTGGACGAAGTGAGAAAAAATATGCAGTAAATACTTGATACGGAAAGGCAGAATATATTCTTTGGGACATATACTGCCTTTTCTTCTTGTAGTTTCTATATGATTTAAGTGACAATGCAATAGGGGAGGGGGAAATGGGGAAAATTGGTAATTTATAACTTGCTTTTGTCTATAGATAATCAGAATACAAAGGAGTAGTAAGTAATGAGTTTATTTGATGAAATTAAGAATTACAAGCCTGTAAATGAACAGGAAGAACGTGATAAAGAAATCATGCTTGCATTTATGATGGATAATTCCAATTATTTAGATAGAGAAAATCAGATAGGGCATTTTACAGCTTCCATTTGGACTGTAAATAAAGAACATACGAAAACATTGATGGTATATCATAATA
Organism: uncultured Lachnoclostridium sp.; assembly: GCA_964437345.1. Taxonomy (GTDB): domain Bacteria; phylum Bacillota; class Clostridia; order Lachnospirales; family Lachnospiraceae; genus CAYTGQ01. The sequence continues at coordinate 23,639 of CAYTGQ010000010.1, forward strand.
TTTATAATTCATGGTCCTGGATAGGCGGTCATGCTGATGGTGAGGAGGATTTGTGTTCGGTAGCATTAAGGGAGTTGCAGGAGGAAACAGGTGTTAAAAATGCAGAATTAGTAAGTAAGGAAATTCTGAGCTTGGAAATATTAACAGTAAATGGTCATGTAAGAAAAGGAATTTATGTACCAAGTCATTTGCATTTTAATGTGACTTATTTAGCGGAAGCAGATGAAAAGGAAGAACTAATTGTTAATAGAGATGAAAATCAGGCGGTAAAATGGTGGTCTTTTGAAGAGGCTTTGAAAATGTCAACAGAACCTTGGATGGTAGAGCATGTATATAAAAAATTAATTGAAAAGTGCAAATAAATTTGTTGAGTGTAGACTTTATAGAATTTCAAAGGAGAAAAAAAGAGTTAATCAGAATGAATGATTTTAGTATCAATGAAATAAGACAGCATTTGGTAGAAGAACTGGCAGATGTTCTAATGTACTACAATGATGTATTACTTTGCTATGGAATTGCAGAAGAAGAGTTGAAAAAGGTTTATGTAGAGAAATTTGAAAAGAATATGAAGCGGTGGTAAACTGAATTGTGTTGATTGTACAGTTAGGTGTTATGTTTTATAAAGCAGATTTTAGAAAAAAGTAGAAAATCTTGGAAAGCAATAGAGTGAAAAATATGAAGAAGAACATAGAAAAGACAAATGTTATGCGTATACTGGATCAAAAGAAAATAGAATATAAAAGCCACTGTTATGTTGATACCGGTGTGATTAGTGGCGTTGATGTGGCACGGGTTTTAAATCAGAATCCAGAACAGGTATTCAAAACATTAGTAACAGTTGGAAACTCCAATAATTACTTTGTCTTTTTAGTACCAGTAGAAGAGGAATTGGACTTAAAAAAAGCTGCAAAGGCGGTTGGTGAGAAAAGTATCAGCATGTTAAAAGCTAAGGATTTATTGCCATTGACGGGCTATGTGCATGGAGGCTGTTCACCGATTGGGATGAAAAAGCAGTTTAACACAGTGATTCATAGGACAGCGGCAGAATTTGATACCATTATTTTTAGTGGAGGAAAGATTGGGTATCAGGTGGAGACATCCTTAGAGAATTTAAAAAAGATAATAAAGTATGAACTAGAAGATGTGATTGTTGAATAACGTATATTAGAAATACATTAGCTTTAAAAAGGAAATATTTTAAAACTAATGTATTTTTTATTTCTTTGGAGGGACACTGTAATTAAGAATTTGTCTTAAAAAAGAAAAAGGAGAACTGAATTATGTCAATGATTAACCGAGAAATTGGAAATTTTAAAGCTTATGCTTATCATGGAAATGAGTTTAAAACTGTTTCCAAAGAAGATATTTTAGGAAAATGGAATGTATTTTTCTTTTATCCGGCAGATTTTACTTTTGTATGCCCTACAGAATTGGAAGATTTGGCTGAGAAGTATAATAAGTTTAAAGAGATTGCCTGCGAAATCTATGCGGTATCTACAGATACACATTTTGTCCATAAGGCTTGGCATGATACTTCCGAACGAATTAAAAAAATCAATTACCCAATGTTAGCAGACCCAACCCATGTAATTTCAGAAGATTTTGAAGTGTTAATTCCAGAAGATGGACTTGCAGAACGAGGAACCTTTATTATTAACCCAGAAGGTAAAATTGTGGGTTACGAAGTAACTGCCGGTAATGTAGGACGAAATGCAGAGGAATTACTTCGTAAAGTACAGGCGTGCCAGTTTGTTCATGCTCATGGTGACCAGGTATGTCCTGCTAACTGGAAACCGGGTGCAGAAACTTTAAAGCCAAGTCTTGATTTGGTAGGACAGCTCTAAAAGAGAAGGATTTTGGTGCAGAATATGAGTAACGTAAAAATTCGAGATATGGATAAATTTTACGATGTAATTATAGTAGGTGGTGGTCCGGCAGGACTGACCGCTGCTATTTATCTAAGTCGTGCAAAGTACAGAGTATTGGTTGTGGAAAAGGAACAATTTGGCGGACAGATTACCATAACCCATGAGGTTGTCAATTATCCTGGTGTAGGTATCACCAGTGGCAAAGCACTTACCGATACCATGTATTATCAGGCAGAAGCTTTTGGTGCAGAGTTTTTGATTGGAGAAGTAACAGGTTTAGAACTTTTGGAAGATGTGAAAACAGTGCATACCAGTCGAGGTGACTTTAAAGCTCTAGGCGTATTACTGGCAACTGGTGCACATCCAAGAATGGTTGGATTTAAAGGAGAAGCTGAATTTAAAGGGCGTGGTGTGGCTTATTGTGCTACCTGTGATGGAGAATTTTTTACAGGAAAAGAAGTCTTTGTCATAGGAGGAGGTTTTGCAGCAGCAGAAGAAAGTGTATTTTTAACAAAGTTTGCTTCTAAAGTAACGATTTTGATAAGAGGTAATGATTTTTCCTGTGCTGAAACCGTAGCGGAACAGGCAAGAAAACATGAAAAGATTACTGTAATCACAAATACGATGGTCGAAGAGGTATCTGGTGAAAATGGATTGAATTATATCCGCTATAAAAATGTAGAATCTGGAAAAATAACAGAATACCATGCCAAAGAGGGAGAGACATTTGGGGTGTTTGTATTCGTTGGATATGAACCGGAAACGTCACTGGTAGAGGGAATGGCAGAGCTGAATGAAAAGAATTATATTATTACAGATAAATCCCAGAAAACCAGTATTGATGGATTGTATGCGGCAGGCGATATTTGTGTAAAACCATTAAGACAGGTAGTGACAGCAACTAGTGATGGTGCACTGGCAGCCACAGAGCTTGAAAAATATGTATCAAAGATGCAGAAAAAGACAGGCTTACAGGCAAAAGAACCAGTGCAGAAAAAAGTATCCTTTAATAATAAAATTGAAAATGATGTTTCAGTTCAAAAATTAAAGGATAACAAGCAAGAAGATTTGGGTGAGTTGTTTACACCAGAAATGAAAGCCCAGTTAGACACTGTATTCGAACGAATGGCACAAACTTTGGTATTAAAATTATATTTAGATGATAGAAAAGTTTCAAATGAACTGCTAGGCTATATAGAAACATTAGTTGGTCTTACCGATAAGCTGACTATGGAAGTGAGTAATGAACAGACAGAGTTTGCCCCTTGTGTTAAGCTGTGTTATCCAGATGGAAGGGGTACTGGACTTGGATTTCATGGCGTCCCTGGTGGACATGAATTTACCTCTTTTGTATTGGGACTATACAATGCCGCAGGTCCGGGGCAGGCAGTGGAGAAAGAACTTCGTAGTCGGATAAAGGCAATATCCAAAAAGGTAGAGATTAAAATTATGGTATCTCTTTCTTGTACAATGTGTCCTGAGCTGGTAATTGCAGCCCAGCATATTGCAGCAATTGGTGAGAATATAACAGCAGAGGTATTTGATATTCATCATTTTGAGGAATTGAAAAACAAGTATAATATAATGAGTGTACCATGTATGGTAATTAACGATGAGAAAGTATATTTTGGAAAGAAAAATATGCAGCAGGTAGTGGAATTGATTGAAAAGCTGTAAAATAGAAAAGGTACAAGAATATAGACATTAGGAAAATCAAACTCGATGTTTTTCCTAATGTCTTTTTTGGCAATAAAGGGAATTGATAAGGACAAAAAAGACATTTGATATAAAAGTAGGAAAGTGCTATTCTTATATACAGATTGAAATTTGAGGTGAGGATATATGTTAGAAGTATTATTTGGAGAAAGTGAAGCAGGCTCCATGAAAACAATAGGGAAACAAACAGTATGTCTTGGATTTATGTTAGATATAGGCGATATAAAGAGAAAATATTGGAGAACGATTCGTTTGAGTGAAATGGAAGAGGGAGAATAAGATGCAGGAAAAAATAGAAGTAAATGGGATGGAAAACAATATGTCTTAAAATAATTCTTGACCTTCACGTTACGTTAAGGTTTACAATATCCTTGTCAGAAAGGAGCAGACATGGAATATTCTATTAAAGAACTGGCACAATTAGCTGGCATCAGCACAAGAACCTTGCGGTTTTATGAGGAAAAAGGTTTATTAAAGCCGGAAAGATGCGGAACAGGGGACTATCGAATTTATAAAGAAGCAGAAGTAGACGTACTTTGGCAGATTTTGTTGTTTAGAGAAATGGGATTTTCACTGGCACAGATTGTAGAAGTGATGAAATGTGAGAATTATGACCGCATTCAAGCTATGGAAGAACAGCTTTTTAATTTGGAGACAGAGAAAAAACGAATTGAATGTCTGATTGCCACAGTAAAAAAGAACATTCAGAGAGAAAAAGGAGAAATAGAAATGACTGACAAGGAAAAATTTGAAGGATTTAAGAAGGCTATGGTAGAAGAGAATGAAGCGAAGTATGGCAAAGAGATTCGTGAAAAATATGGTGATGATACCATTGATGAAAGTAATCGTAAAATGATGAATCTGTCAAAAGGAAGCTATGAAGAAATGCAGAAAATAGGGGATGAAATTCTTGCAAAGCTTCAGAATGCAGTGAAAGGGGAAGTGGATTACAAGAGTGAAGTGGGTAAAGAAATCGCATTACTTCACAAACAGTGGCTTGGCTTCACATTACCAAATTATACAGTTGTAATACATCATGGTCTTGCCAAGATGTATGTCATGGATGAACGATTTACTGCCTATTATGACAAAGAACAGGCAGGATGTGCAGAATTTTTGAAAAATGCAATAGTATTTCACATACAATAGAAAGCCGATAACTGGCAAATTGATTGACGAACAGCCGTCTTTTAGTATATTATATATATTAATTGAACTACGTTTTCAATATAATGAAGTTTAAGGGAGTCCAATATCAGGGCTCCTTTTTCAACATAGTAAAAGATGGAAAAGTCTTAATATTGGATCTATTAAATTGCGTGAGGATATAGAAAAATGGCACAACGAACCATACATTTGTTACTTGGAAAAATATTATTAGAAAAAACAGCAATTCAGGATGCTAATCGTTTTCTGTTAGGAAGCATTCTTCCTGATGCTATAAGCAGTCTTTCTTTAAGGAACACTAGTCATTTTATTACAAATATTGATGAAGAGAGAAAGTGGTACTTTGATTTGAATGGGTTTAAGGAACAGTTTGATACATTGATTCATACAGATGATTTGTATTTAGGTTATTATATGCATCTTGTAGAAGATACTTTATATCGAAAATTTCTATATAGAGATTATCAGTTTGCAAGTCATTTTAAAACAGAAGAAGAAATTCGGGTTTTACATAATGATTACAGATTGTTGAATATGCATATTGTAAATAACTATGGACTTACCAATGAGGTGGAGAAACCAGGTAATTTTGAAAAAGAAATAATTAACGAAATAGTACCATTTTGTCTGGATGACTTTTTAGAAGAAATGAAGAAGGATTTTTTGCCGTATGAGAATGGAATAACAGTTTTATTGACGGAGAAACTATTGGACGAGTTTGTAGGAAAATACACAGATGAATGTTTATTGGAACTAGAAGCTGTCAGAAAAGGAGAGAGCTATTTGAATCCAATGGGTTATAAGTGGAAAATGTAAATTAAGTATGAATACAAGGGAGAACAATATATGAAGAAAAGAATTTTTATACTGATGATGCTATTTACGATGGCTTTATGTCTTACGGGCTGCTATGAGGATGAAGAACCTGAACATGTATTAAATGCGGAGATTGTTGAAATTGATGCAGAAAATAAGATTATCACAGTAAAAGATCATGCTGAGGAAGAAGTTTTTGGAGAAGGAAGTTTTATCGACTGTAATCAAGCAGAAAGAAAATATCAGATTTTTTATTATAATTATGAAAGTGGAGATATGACACAGATAAAGTTTGCAGATTTGCAGGTAGGGGATGAAATAATACTTTATCTTTATGAGTCGGAATTTACCAGAGTAAAAGAAGAAGGTACTGCTATCGCAAATCAGGTGCAGTTGTCAACACAGAGATTAGAATAAGAGAAATATCTATGTGTTGACATACAATGATGATATATAGAAAATATTCGATGTAATAGATAAGGAAAAGAAGGGATACTATGGCAATAGATTATGTAGAGTATTCAAAGATTTTTAAAGTATTTGCAGACCCTAAGAGGCTCAAGATAATTGATATGTTATCCAATGGAGAACTTTGTGCCTGTAAGATACTGGAAGAATTTCAGATCACCAAGCCAACCTTATCCCATGATATGAAGCTGTTAAGTGATATTGGGATTGTGAGTAAAAACAGTGAACTACACGTTTCGCGAAGAGGTTTTATGATAACAATAACCGGCGTAATATGCGCCGGTAAAAAATAAATAACAAATAGAAATATTTAAATGTATAAATGAATTGAGAAATGTATGGAAAGAAGGATGCATATGGAAAGTAATAATACAAAGCTATATGTTTTAACAGGATTTTGAGTATTTATTTGTAGAAAGCTCTGGATGGGGAGACCCTTCTAATGGATAGGAAATTCTGGAAGCAGCTAAAGTAGTTTCTAAAAAGGAATACGATTTTAGGGGTGTTATCTGCTTTGTTGATGCGGTTAATTTCTTAGAGCAGGTAGTTGCTTAATGTATTTCAGGATATGCTGATTTAGTTGGAAGACAGGTTAAAGTAGAAGAGGTGGGTTTGATTTGACGTCATTCCCACCTTTGTGATATAATAAGTCATCTTTTCATTCCCAAGGCGTAAGCCTTATCTGTATTATCTGAAAGAGTTCAGATAGTATTCATAAAATATTAATTGTAAGCTGTTTGATAAAAACAAGTGTACTTTTTATTGTACACTATGAATGTTATTATACATTCATAAGAAATCCTAGTATTTCCCAAACCACTATAATATAGCTGTATTAGTAAAAATTAAAGTTCAGATATGTGATAAAGTTTTAGTAGAAAATTCGGTTGACAAACAACCAAATATGTATTACTATAATTACAAGAAGAACAACTGTTCGCAGAACAGAAGTTTGGCGAGATGAAAAATTAGAATGAATTTATAAGGAGAATAGATATGGCAGTTAGAGATGAGAATAAATTAAAGGCATTGGAATCAGCAGTACAGCAGATTGAGAAGCAGTATGGTAAAGGTTCTATTATGAAGCTTGGTGATCAGGGAAGCAATATGAATGTAGAAACTGTTCCTACAGGTTCCATCAGCTTAGATATTGCATTAGGTCTTGGCGGTGTTCCAAAGGGACGTATTGTTGAGATTTATGGACCAGAATCCAGTGGTAAGACAACAGTGGCTTTACATATGGTTGCAGAAGTGCAGAAGAGAGGCGGAATTGCAGGATTTATTGATGCAGAACATGCATTAGACCCGGTATATGCAAAAAATATTGGTGTAGACATTGATAATTTATATATTTCACAGCCGGATTGCGGAGAACAAGCATTGGAAATCACAGAAACAATGGTGCGTTCCGGTGCAG
>CAYTGQ010000011.1:0-28265 GCA_964437345.1 uncultured Lachnoclostridium sp.
TACCAAGCTGTACACCTTCCTGGTCAAAGCTGTTGATATTCCATACAAAGCCCTGGAACATAACTTTATTTTCAAAGTGTGCTAAAAGTGCTCCCAGAGACTTAGGATTTAACTGGTCACCAACAATAATGCTGGATGGACGTCCACCTTCGAAATATTTATTGCGGTCTTCATCTTCTTTACCACAAGCAAATGCTACAATCTGAGCAACTACGTTAGCACAGAGCTTCTGCTGGCTTGTGCTGTCCTGAATTACAACATCTCTGCCCATCTGATTGTTCTTGAAACCAACAAACTGAAGAGGTACAATATCTGTTCCCTGATGAAGTAACTGATAGAAGGAATGCTGTCCATTTGTTCCTGGTTCACCAAAGATAACCGGACCTGTTACATAATTTACAGGTTCACCAAAACGGTTTACAGATTTACCATTGGATTCCATATCTAACTGCTGTAAATGAGCAGGGAAACGGCTTAATGCCTGAGAATATGGAAGAACTGCTGTATCGGTATATCCTAATACATTACGTTCATAAACACCAATTAATGCATCTAACATTGCAGGGTTGGCAAGGATGTCTTTGTTCTTAGCTGTCTTATCTGCTTCTGCTGCACCATCAAGGAACTGTGCAAATACTTCTGGTCCAAATGCCAGTGATAATACTGCACCACCAACTGCTGATGTAGAAGAATAACGTCCTCCAATATAGTCATCCATAAAGAAAGCTGCTAAATAATCATCACTCTTAGCCAATGGAGATGTTTCACTTGTAACAGCAATCATGTGTTTAGAAGGATCTACTCCTGCATTCTTTAAAGCATCCTTTACGAAGGATTCATTTGTTAATGTTTCAAGTGTTGTACCAGACTTGGAAACAAGTACAAAAATAGCATGTGCAACATCAGTTGTCTCTAATACACCTGCTGCGTCATCAGGGTCAACGTTACTGATGAACTTTGCTTCCATTTTAAATGTATTATTCACTTTGGCCCAGTTTTCAAGTGCTAAATACATAGCACGAGGACCAAGGTCACTTCCACCAATACCAATCTGAACTACTGTTGTAAATTTTTCTCCTGCTGCGTTGGTAATTTCCCCATTATGTACCTTGTTAGCAAATTCAGCAATTTTCTTCTGCTGTTCTGTATAGAAAGTACGCTTATCAACACCATCAGCTACAACAGCTTCACCTAACTGTCCACGGGTCATATGATGAAGTACAAGACGTTTTTCTCCAGTGTTAATAACTTCACCATTGTAAAGAGCTTCAAACTTATCTGTAAGCTGAACTTCTTCTGCTAATTTTGCAAGAGCTGCTAATACGTTATCATCTACCTGCTTTGCCGCATAATTGTAAGCCATACCTGCTGCCATTGGAACGCTGTATTTCTTTACACGCTCTGCACCATTTTCTCCAGTCATAGCTTCAGCAAGGTTCACCTTTGCAACATTAGCAAGCTCCTCATAAGCCTTAACAGTGTCTAAATTATTCCAGTTAATCATTGTTGTTGCCTCCTTAATAACATTAATATTCATTTATTTGCCATAACACCTTAATATGAATATTATACTATCAAATATTTCCAAATACAAGCACGTCCATATTGAGTTTCCGTATTTTTTCAAACCTCCTCCCATCACAAAAGGAGATACAAACACAGAATCATTCCAGCCTAATTTGTGAATTATAAAAATCTTGCAGGTGTGTGTTTTTCTTGCAACGCTTACGGACTATAGAAACACTAATGCTTTTGACGTTTGCCCTTTATTATGCACCGCTCACAACTAAACTCATGGGTTGAAGCAGCACATGGTACTTTTAGAGGAGCTTTGCATCCACCTTTTGTGATAGTAAGAGGTTTAAAAAATACAGAAATTCCGATGAACGGATATATTAAATTTTCTCTTCCACAATATTCTGCAGCCATATTCCGCTTTTTACCATAAAGAAACCGATAATAGCTTTTACAAATTCCAAGGACTGTACCAGCAAAAATACTAATATAATTGGAAGCTCCGTATATTTTGCCAGAAATGTTGCGACCGGAATTACAATTAACCAGGTGTATACACTGTCAAACAGGAAGGTTATTACTGTCTTTCCACCGGAACGAAGTGTAAAATAGCTGCAATGGCAAAAAGCACATACTGGCATAATTGCTGCTGATATTGTAATGAATGCTCTTGCCAGCTCCTTAATACTCTCTTCTGTAGCATAAAGATTTGGGAACACGGTTCCTACTAATATCATAACTACAGAAACAACTGCACAGCAAACCACGCTGAAAAAAGTCATTTTTCGCTGAGAATCCTTGGCTTCTTCTATTTTTCCCGCTCCCAGATACTGTCCAATAATAATCGCAATGCAGCCACCAAGCTGAATATATACTACATTAAATAAATTACTAATTGTCGATGAAATATTCTGTGCTGCTACTACCTCCAGCCCTCTTACTGCATAACACTGAGCAATGGCTGCCATACCAGAAGCCCAGAGCATCTCATTTATCATAAGAGGTGTCCCCTTTATAAAAATATCTTTTAAAATATTTTTCGGTATATAAAAACTTTTATAAGCCCCTACAATATATGGATTCTCATTTTTATGCATATGAGTCCATACAACAATTATAATACATTCGATAAATCTGGAAATTACCGTTGCAATTGCTGCACCTTTTACTCCCATGGCAGGTATTGGACCCAGACCAAAAATAAAAATGACATCCAACACTAAATTAGTAAGCATAGCTACTATACCTGCTATCATAGGCACTAAAGTAGCCCCTGTTTCACGGATTGAGCTGACATATGTCTGACTCAGGGCATATGGAATTAAACCTATCATCATAATCGCCAGATATTCTAATCCATACTGTAAAGCCAGTTCAATATTTCCTACATCCCCACTGTCGCTTAAGTATAACTGAATCAGTTCTGTGCCGGAAAAATGGAATAAACATAATGCAATTGCTGTAATTACTGCAGAAATATATATTTTAAACCGAAATGAATACTTCTGCCCTTCATAATCACCTTTTCCATAAAACTGAGTTCCAAAAATCCCAGCGCCAGAAGCACCTCCAAATATGCACAGGTTAAATACAAATAAAAGCTGATTTACAATGGCAACCCCTGACATCTGCTCCGTACCAATCATACCCACCATGATATTATCCAGAAAATTAACAAAACTGGTGATAGCATTTTGAGCAATCATTGGCAATGCCAAAAAAACAACACGTCTGTAAAAAGCCCTGTCACCAATAAACTTACTCATAAAACTATTTTTCAATTTTACATTCATATTTTAATCCTCTTTTGTATAATCAAGTCAATTGTGTTTCTATATAATGCGCGTTGATAATCGCTACGATTGTTCATTATATCACAAAAAAACAGATTGGAACAGCAAAACAGTGAGCATATGTGAATTAATACACATTTACCCACTGTTTCTGTTGGACATCTATGTTATACTATTATGCTAAATACTCTCTTAAAATTTCTTCGATAATTTTTTCCTGTTCTTTTGCCGCTGCCATTTCTACTTTTGTTCTCTGAGCTTCTTCTCTTTCTTTTTTGGCTGCTAAAGCCCTTTCCTTTCTCTTTGCTTCTCTGTCCTCCTCAAAGTAAGCATTTCGGTAAGCTTCCATCTCTTCTGGGGTTAAAAGCTCATTCTCCAATTTTGCTTTTAAATAGTTTTCCAGATATTCTTTAATATTACAATACAGAAACTGCTTTTTTTTGCTAATATCAAAAATAATCTGGGCAGCTATCAACATTGTCACGATAATAATCCCCATTCCTAATGTGTATAAAAATACCTGTTGTCCACAATTAAAGTAATATGCTGCAAAGCTCCCCACAATTGCAATTGTCATGCATAATGCAATCATTTGTCCACAAATTCTTTCCCATGTGCATAAAAGAATCCCACAAAATTTATGCCTATTCACATGTTTATCCACAAAACTATCCACATTATTCACTCCAAGCTTCAGTTGGTAGCAGGTTTCAAAACGTAATCGCATCAATTTTAAAAGCTTGTTTTCCGAAGTTCCCATTTCAAAAGATGCTTTCATCAGTCTCTGATAAATAATGCTGCAAATCAAATCTGCCAGCAGCCCAATGACGCCAATTCCAATCATGGCATAAATTAAAATGTTATTTTGGTATAAATATGTAATCATAATACCCTTCCTCTCTTTTTTGTTTGACCCCAATATAACACAGGATTATTCATTTGAAAACAAAATCTCATCGACAGAAACCGCCATTCCAACGCAGTTTTTGCCGATTTTAAACGAATTTCACTTCCCATAAAACAGGTTATGTGTAGTTGATAAAAAATGATTTTTTCATTCTACACTTTTATAAACAGGGTTTATGGCACTCAATTTTTCTTGCAACCTTACGGACTTTAAGAAGCACTAATGCCTTTGACTTTTTGCCCTTATTTTGCTCCGCTCTCAACAAAACTCACAGGGTGAGGTGGCTCATGGTCCTTGCAGCGGGCCTTTGCGTACACCGGTCCTTGGCACCACAGTGTCGACTATTTTGATTTTAAAGTTGACGCTGTGGTGCCTAGTACCGTTGTAGTACGCAAGTGCAGCGGGAGCAGCCGCGAAAGGACCTGAGACCACCGACACCCTGTTCAGACAAGTTTCCGCGGAGCAATTAGCAAAAAGTCTTAAAGGCATAAGTGCTTCTATAAGTCCTAGTTGTCTGGCGAAAAATTGAGTGTCACAAGCCCTGTTTTTATCTTTGCTTTGATGAAAAAATCATATATAGCAAACTTTACATAACCTGTTTTATGGGAAGTTTAGAAATTCTTAAAATCGGCAAGGAACTGTGTTGCAAATTTTTCTCATCTGGTATAGAATGAGGTGATGTAATAAATATACTATTTTAAAGAAAAGAGATGAATGTTATGGTTTATAAGACAAGAGGAACCTGCTCCAGAGAAATCCACATTGAGTTAGATGGTGACGTTTTAAAATCTGTTAAGTTTATTGGTGGCTGTGACGGTAATTTAAAGGGCATTACTGCTTTGGTTACTGGTATGAAAGTTAGTGATGTAATTGCTAAATTAGAAGGTATTGAATGTCATACAAAAGGAACTTCCTGTCCAGACCAGTTGGCAAGAGCGTTAAAAGAAATGGCTTAGGCTTAGTCCTAAGTCTTTTTGAATATATTGTAATATAGCTTTATGAAAGGTAAAGGTAAACATAGTTATGAAACGAATTGTTTTAACTGGTGGTGGAACTGCCGGTCATGTTACTCCTAATATTGCCCTTCTTCCAAAGTTACGCGAAGAAGGTTACGATGTACATTATATTGGTTCCTATGAAGGAATCGAAAGAAATCTGATTGAAGAATTTGATGTCCCTTATTATGGAATTTCTTCTGGTAAATTACGCCGTTATTTTGATCCAAAGAACTTTTCTGATCCATTCAAAGTAGTAAAGGGTTATACAGAAGCCTCTTCTTTGATTAAGAAATTAAAACCGGATGTTGTTTTTTCTAAAGGGGGATTTGTTTCCGTTCCTGTCGTTCTGGCAGCAAAACGCAGAGGTGTTCCTTGTATCATTCACGAATCGGATATGACACCGGGACTCGCCAATAAAATTTGTATTCCTTGTGCCAAAAAGGTATGTACCAACTTCCCGGAAACCATCAAAAATATTCCCGGAAATAAAGCTGTCCTTACAGGCTCCCCAATCCGTCAGGAATTATTTGAAGGAAGCAAAGAAAAAGGCTTAGCATTCTGTGGTTTTACCAGTGAAAAGCCAGTCCTTTTAATTATTGGTGGAAGTCTTGGTTCTGTAGTAGTAAATGACGCTGTCCGCGCTATTCTTCCACAGCTTTTAGAACAGTTCCAGATTATTCACCTTTGTGGAAAAGGCAAAGTGGATGAAAGCTTAAATGGTACAAAAGGCTATGTTCAATTTGAGTACATCAAGCAAGAATTAACTGATTTATTTGCTGCTTCTGATTTAATTATTTCCAGAGCCGGTGCAAATGCCATCTGCGAAATCCTTGCCCTCAAAAAACCAAATATCCTGGTTCCACTTTCTGCAGCGGCAAGCCGTGGTGACCAGATTTTAAATGCAAAATCATTTAAGAAACAGGGCTTTAGCTATGTCATTGAAGAAGAAGAATTAAATAAAGATTCTCTTATGAAAGCAGTGAATGAAGTATTTGCAAATCGCGAGAAATATGTAGCTGCAATGGAAAAGAGCCCGCTTAATGATGCGATTGAAACCATTATGCAATTAATTAAAGAAGTACAGAAATAAATATAAAACTGATGACTTTTGGGACAAATCGCCTCTTTTGGTAAATGACATAAATAAACTTTATTGTTATACTCCAAACCATGACATCTCTTGAGGGAGTAATTCACACGAAAGTGCGATTTGTCAACATTCTCGACGTAAGTCTGGCAAATCTTAAAGAATGAGACTCAGGTATATTGCAAAAACAATATACCTGGGTCTTTTATTATGTCATAAACCAAGCTAACCAAAGCAAACAAAAGAAAGGTGATTATTTATTATGGAACAGATGATGCAAAGTACCCCATTCGCTATGATTATGCTCGTAATTGGATTTGTGTGCCTTGTTAAAGGTGCAGATTATTTTGTAGAAGGAAGCTCCAGTGTAGCAAAACGATTAAATGTACCTTCTATCATTATTGGCTTAACTATCGTTGCCATGGGAACCTCTTTACCGGAAGCCGCCGTAAGTATCAGTGCTTCTTTACAAGGAAACAATACTCTTGCTGTCAGCAATGTAGTGGGCTCCAATATCTTTAATTTGATGGTTGTAATTGGTATGTGTGCTATTCTTTCCTATGTACCAGTTGAAAAATCCACATTAAAAAAAGATTTTCCATTATCAATTGTGTGTGCTGCCTTATTATTATTGTTAGGATACACTGGAATGTCTTTAGGTCACATGGATGGAATTATTTTAGGCATACTGTTCATCCTGTTTATTATTTCCATGGTTAAAGAAGTTACTAATGCCAAAAACAACTCACAGCCTTCTGATGAGGATGCAAATGACTATAATGAAATGTCTGTTTTAGAATGTATTTTATCTATTGTAGGCGGTATGGTTGCTATTATAATCGGTGGTGATATCGTTGTTGATTCTGCTACTGCAATTGCAACTGCCTTCGGTCTTAGTCAGACCTTAATTGGCTTAACCATTGTTGCCATGGGAACTTCCTTGCCAGAGCTTGTGACCTCTGTAGTTGCAGCAAAAAAAGGCGAAGTCGGCATGGCCCTTGGAAATGCTATAGGCTCCAACATTTTTAATATTTTAATGGTACTCGGTCTTTCCGCTGCAATCAGTCCAGTTGCTTTTATTTCAGAGAATATGATTGATATTGTTATTTTAATTGTGTTCAGCTTAATTGTATGGGCAGTCGCATGGAAAAAAGAAGGTCTCGAACGAAAAGAAGGTATTGGAATGGTTGTTATGTATGCCATCTACATGATTTACATCTGTATGAGATAATCTATTTTTGTTACATTTTTCTAATTTGTTACATTTTTAGACATATCCTTATAATTGTTAATTTTCTTTTCACCACATAACATCTATGCTCAATTTATATATGATTTTTGAGGTGATTAAATATGAAACGAAAAATTGGTGTAGTTGATGTAGGCGGCGGACTTCGTGGTATTTATGCCGCCGGAGTTTTAGATTACTGTTTAGACAACGATATATCATTTGACCTCGGTATTGGCGTATCAGCAGGAAGTGCAAATCTTGCTTCCTATAGTGCCAAGCAACCAAGACGCAACCTGCAATTTTACACAGAATACGCTTTACGAAAAGAGTATATGGGAATAGGAAATTTCATTAAAAAGAAATCTTTCCTTGATTTAGATTATATATATGGCACTTTAAGTAACTCTGGTGGTGAATCTCCATTAGATTACAATACTTTAATGCAGTCCCCTATAGAAATGCTTACAGTTGCTACAGAAGCAGCAACTGGTTATCCGGTTTATTTTAATAAACATAATCTTTCACAAAATCATTATGATATATTTAAGGCATCCTCTGCTATTCCGTTTGTATGCCAACCTTACAAAATTGCCGGAATTCCTTTTTTTGATGGTGCTTTGGCTGACCCGGTTCCCATTAAAAAGGCATTTGAATTAGGATGTGACAAAGTCGTTCTTATACTAACTTTACCGAAAGATACGACCCGTTCTTCCAAACGAGATAAAAAACTGGCAAACCGCATTAAAAAATCTTATCCGCTAGCAGCCAAAAAGCTTGAAAAACGAGCAAGCCTTTACAACGAAAGCATTGAACTTGCAAAACAATACGAAAAAGAAGGGAAAGTATTAATTATCAGTCCTGACGATACCTGTGGTGTTGATACTCTGAGCAAAGATGTAGAATCAATGCAGCACCTATATACAAAGGGTTATGTCGATGGTCGTAATATAAATGCCTTCATCTTTAATTAGTTGCTATATACGAAAAAGCTGACATGAAAATATTCTGTCAGCTTTTCTCCCTTTATTATACCACATTTATTAACTTATACTATCTTTTTGATTTACTTCTGTTTTTTCATATACATATAATACGCAAATACAGAAATGAAAAAAACAAAACCATTGAAACAACAGAAAACCAAAATTCCGGCGACCACGGATTTCGGATATTATGTCCTAAAAATGTAGCCAGCAGCATGCTTGGCATCATTCCCAAAGTACCACCCAATAAATTTTGCCAAAACGGAATTTTGATTGCTCCTATATACATAGTAACAACATCATTAGGGATACCACTTATTGTCCTCATTATAAAGCAAAAGAACAAGGAATTTCCCTGCTGTTTTTCTATCAACGGAAGAAGCGTGGGATATTTACGAATTACTTTTTCTATTAGTGTAATTCCTTTCTTTTCTCCGATTTTATATGGAATGATACAGCAAATCATAATTCCAATCAGATTAACCAATACCGCAGTCCAAGTCGAAAAAATATTTCCAACCATCAACTGCAAAACAATAATCGGAACAACTAATATTACACTTTTTAATGCATATAAAAACCAGATAATTAACATTACTCTAAATGGCTTTTGAACTGCATACTCTATAAGTGCAGTCATTGTAATATTCGGGTTTATTAGTATTGCCATCACCAATATTATAGCAATTACTATTATTAATATTTCTTTATTCTGTAATAAAATTTTCTTCATTTGTTTTCTCCCATACCTGTTTTCTTTTTATCCTCCTTAACTTTCTACTATCTCTTTAGGCTTATTCTCCCTTTTTCTGGTCGCTTCTTTTATTAGCGCATATGCAGAAGATACAATAGGGACTGCAGCTAGCATGCCTATCGGTCCGGCAAGATTACCGCCCACCGTAATTGCTGCTAATACCCACATAGCAGGAAGGTTTATCTTAGAACCAACCACTCTCGGATAAATAAGGTTTCCTTCTAGTTGCTGCAATATCACTAAAAATATTAAAAATACCACTGCTTTAAACGGATTTACTGTAAGTATCATAAAGGCTCCGACTATGGCTCCAATATAAGCTCCAACAATAGGTAATAATGCAGTTACACCAATTAGGGCACCTATCATCGGTGCATATGGAAGCCTTAAAATGAGCATCCCCAGCATACAAAGTGTCCCCAATATCACCGCTTCTGTTACCTGCCCTACGACAAAATGCTGGAATGTCTGATTGCACACACTGGCAACATGTAAAAAACTATCCCCTATTTTTCTTGGAACCCAGACATCAATGAGATGCTTTACCTGCCTTTTCAGATTTTCTTTACCCGCAAGAATATAAATAGAAAATGTAATACCAACCACAACATCTACTATACTTCCCGCTATTACTCCAACCATTTCTCCAGCACTGTTCACCAACTGTTCACCAAGGTCTCTTATCCATGACTCTAATTGCACCTTCATCTGAAGCCAATCAATATCAATTTTATTTAGTACCTCTCCATATGGCATTTGGGATAAATCTATATCTGTCTCGAATTTAGCCATCTGCTCCAGCAAAGCTGCTATATTTCCTGCTACAATTTTAACTGCAGCGATTAATTCCGGTATAACCAATACTGCAACTCCTATAATCGCAGCAAGTACAAATAGAAATGACAATGTAATTGCAATTGGACGGCTTGCTTTTTTCATCTTTTCTGTTTTGCACCTTTGAATCAGCCATCGTTCTATCGGGCGCATTGGCACATTAAAAATAAGTGCCAGTACTCCACCTAAAAGCAATGGAAATAATAAATCAGCAAGCCATGAAATCACGTAGGCAACTACATTTATGTATCGTATTCCCAGACATATTAAGATACAAATGGAAAAAATACCAATGACCCATTTTGATATCAATTTTCGTTTTTCCTTATTTTCAATATCAATATACATATCTCTCACTTCTCCTTTCTCTTTGCTTTTATTATAAATTTGCAAGCTTTAGTCTTTCCTTAGACAAAACAAAAGAAAAGCCCTAAATATTTCCTTTTCCATGTTATTGTGGCTTTTTAGGACAAATATTTATAAATGTCCCATTTGTAACTGATAAAAAATTATTGACCTATTCATTCTTTTCATGTTAAAATTTTGTTAAATATAAGGGAGTAGTCAACACGATTGTGTGTTGGAATCAACATCATGGATTCATTCCTGGTTCCAACTGAAATGACGAGACTTATCTGCAATTGTAGGTGAGTCTTTTTTTATTTACACGAAGGCATAAGACAAGCACCTCAACAAACCAAACTTAAGAAAAGGGGCAGCACTATGGCAGATTCTAATATAACTAAAAGAGCTTTAGCAAATTCGTTAAAAACACTAATGCTGGAAAAACCATTTGATAAAATCAATATTAATGATATCTGTGTACCATGTGATATGAATCGAAAAAGCTTCTATTATCACTTTAAAGATAAATACGATTTAGTTAATTGGATTTTTGATACAGAATTTATGGAATTTGTCGGTCAAAAATCCCTCCTTCAACCTTGGGATTTTTTTAAAGAACTTTTAAATTACTTTTATGAAAATCATAGATTTTATAGAAAAGCTCTACAAATCAAAGGACAAAACAGTTTTTCCGACCATTTTCATGAATATATGGTTCCTGTCGTCATAGAATTCCTTAAAAATGCCTATCAGGAAGAATACAAAACAGAACATACTGACTTTTTTACTTTATTTGTTACAGATGCCATTACTTGTGCCATTGAACGCTGGCTGTTGGATAAAAACTGTTTATCCTCTGATGAATTTTTTGAATTATTATTATCCTGTATTATCAGCGTACACAAAAAAGTAACCCGGGATATCCAGCTTCTGGAAAACTCCCGGGAATACAATGGAGAGCACAATTAGCTGCTTATTTTAGGAAATGCCTTCTTTAATATTTCCTTTAAACTATTTTCATAAAAATTATATTCTCTTCCCTTTGTCTGTCCAGCAACAGAATATAACTGCCCTTCTATATCAAAACCTGCCGTACAGACATCGGTGGATATAATACTGTCAATAAATTGATTATCGTAGATTATATCCATTGGAATTATTTGATTTTTCTGTTGCGCACGTGCCACTCGAATATACTGATATACTTCTGCTCTTGTCTCCTTTGAGCTTACATTTCCAGCTCTGAAAAAACCAAAAATCGGATGAAGTTTTTCCATCTCCGATAATACAGCTCCAGACAAAACCTCATCTACATCCCCATCATCATAGTTCTTATTAATACCATATGGAAACTTTTTTTCTCGCAGAATTTTACAAGCCGCTTGTACATATTCGTCCCAGTTTATTACAAAAAGCAAATTCTTACATTTTTTTGCCTGCTCTAATAGTTCTTCTGTCATATTCTCTCCAGAGATAAATATAATAAATGCACAATCATCCTGCTCCATACACAGGCGAAAAATATCTGCTGTCAAAGTCCTGCAATAAAGGAACCATGTATATATTCCTAGTGCCTTTCCTTCACAAATTAATATACGGCTTCCATTAAGAACTGCCGGACAGCTTTCTTCATCAATTACCAGAGAAAGACTCCATGGAACATTAAAATGCTTTTCTTCTTCTATTCTCCTTATTACTTTAGCACCAGCAGTACAACTATTATATCCAATATTCATTCCAATACTTATCAGTCTTTCTGTGTCTACATGACTAACCGCATCCTCTACTAATCCGTAATATGCACTTTTTTCATTTTCAAGCATCCCCTGTGCTGTCTGAAAAAAATATTTTTGAAATCTTCCATTAGAAAAATTAAGTGCCATATCCACAAGATTCCTTATACTGCGTTCCGGATCCCCTTGTATCTCTTTCATTGCCTGTCTGACTGTTGTCTCTACTAACACACGTGCAATATCACTCATATTCTTCCCCTCACTTCTCATTTTTCTAACTAGCTGTATTCTTAAAACTTTCACTACTTACTAATTATCTAAATCTTAGTAAGTAGGCTTCTCAGTCTCAACGGACAGATTTTTATTTTTGTCCAAAAATGTAACACATTTTATTATTGTTGCCTTTTTAGACACCCTAAAGGCTTTGTCTGATGCAAGAAAAGGCTATTTTTCTTATAATTACTGTAAGTTCAATCCAAACTTTAAACGATTCATTCAAAACGACAACTATTTTTTAACAACATGAATGCTAAAAAAGGAGATATTTTATGGCAGAAAACAAAACAAAAGATATTATGCAGCAATTTGCAATTAAACAGGCATTAGGTTATTTAGAAAAAGACCCAGAAAAAAATGCAATTAAATTAATGGATATGGTTGACCGTTTTTCTCCGGCAGACTGGTACGCTGAACCACGAAAGGCCATCCGTACTGTACTGGAGGAGAAAAACAACTGGTATGACTTAGTTCTTCGTATTTATGAATTAGATCCGGAAGTTCGCAAAACCTTCTTTGAAAACTTTATTTTTAACTCTGCATTAAAGGGAAGTGCTATCCAGGAAGAAATTGCAGAAAAAAATAACTGTAATGTACCTTGGGCAATTCTCATGGACCCAACTTCCGCCTGCAATTTGAAATGCACCGGATGCTGGGCGGCAGAATACGGACATCAGTTAAATCTCAGCTATGAAACTTTAGATTCCATTGTAACTCAGGGAAAAGAACTTGGTGTTTACATGTACATCTATACTGGTGGTGAACCTTTGGTTCGCAAAAAAGATTTAATACGTCTGTGCGAAAAACACTCCGACTGTGAGTTTTTATCCTTTACAAACGGCACATTGATTGATGAAGAATTTTGTCAGGAAATGCTTCGTGTCAAAAACTTTGTTCCGGCAATTAGTCTGGAAGGCTTCGAGGATGCCAATGACGGGCGAAGAGGCAATGGTGTATATGAAAAGGTTATGAATGCCATGAAACTGTTAAAAGAACATAAGCTTCCATTTGGTATTTCTACCTGTTACACCAGCAAGAACTTTGAAGATGTAAGCAGTGAAGCATTTTTTGATTTAATGATTGAAAGTGGAGCTTTATTTGTATGGTTCTTCCACTATATGCCAGTTGGAAATTCTGCTGTACCGGAACTTTTACTTACACCGGAGCAAAGAACAGAAATGTACCATCGTATTCGCCATTTCAGAGAAACAAAACCTATTTTCTCAATTGATTTCCAGAATGATGGTGAAGTAGTTGGAGGCTGTATTGCAGGAGGCCGCCGTTATTTCCACATCAATGCAAAGGGAGACGCGGAGCCATGTGTATTCATTCACTACTCCAACGCAAATATTCATGACAGTTCTCTGCTTGAAATACTAAAAAGTCCTTTATTCCAGGCATATCATGATAATCAGCCATTTAACAAAAACCATCTTCGTCCTTGTCCAATGCTGGAAAATCCGGAAGCATTAAGAAAAATGGTTAAGGAAACCGGTGCCGTAAATACAGATTACCAGGAGCCAGAAAGTGTAGACCATTTATGCGATAAGTGTACTCCTTACGCCGAAAACTGGGCTCCAACAGCCAAAACTCTTTGGGAAGAGCATCATCCATCAGAAAAATAGATTTAGGAGAGGAATGAGTAATACATATGAATTATCAAATTTTTGCAGATGTTACATCTGATTTAAGCGACGAAATGCTTTCAGCACTTCCACATATTGAAATTCTTCCAATGGATATCGAAATCGATGGGGATATCTATACCTATGGGCCCTCCGGAAATCTTAGCATAAAAGAATTTTATAAAATGCAAAGAGCCGGAAAATTTGCCAAAACAAGTCAGGTAACTCCAGAAACCTTTAAAACATCCTTTGAACCTTATTTGAAGGATGGAAAGGATATTTTATATTTAGGATTTTCTTCCGGCATGTCTGGAACCATGAATTCAGCCAATCTGTGTGCAAGAGAACTGGGAGAAAGTTATCCAGAAAGAAAAATTATTTGTATTGATACCTTGTGTGGTTCTGTCGGAGAGGCCTTTCTTATATACGAAGCAGCCAAAAGACAGGCTGAAGGCATGAGCCTTGACGAGCTTGCCGACTGGATATTAGAAAGCCGCCTTAAAATATGTCACTGGTTTACTGTAGATACCTTCCAGCATTTGCTTCATGGCGGACGAGTATCTGCTGTTGCTGCCATGGCAGGTACAGTATTAAATATAAAACCACTGCTTCATATCGATGAGGAAGGCAAGCTGCAGGTAACTGAAAAACCTAGAGGAAATAAGCAGGCATTAAAAACAAAGCTTCAGCACATGGAACAGGGCTGGACACCTGAGTATAGCAAGTTAGTTGTTATTGGACATGGCGACGCTCCTGAACATGCCGAAGTGTTAAAAGAAGCTGTTGCTGCACAATTTCCAGAAGCAGAAATTTATATATCTGATATCGGACCTGTAATCGGGGCACATACTGGTCCTGGAATGGTAGCACTGATTTATTGGGGGGATAATCGATAAAGTACAAGGGGCTGTCACATTAATGATTAAAAATCGTTGATATGACAGTCCCTTCTCTCTACATAATACACTATCTTATTGCTATAACCTTATATCCGGCTTTCTCCACAGCTTCTTTAAGCTGCTTAGATATGTATTTTCATATCTCCGCCCTTAATCCAATTAATCTTTCGAAGCAATTCTGATACCCCGAGACTAATTACTCCCGGCAGAATAATATGCATCATAAAGATTAACAGCATGGTCGCAACGGTTCCTTTACTTCCTGCCATTTTATAATAAGCAGAAATCTGCCCTACAAAGCCACGGGTTCCCATGCCACAACCTGCTACTGTATTTGTCATTTTTAGTAAACATACAGAAATCGGTCCTAAAATTGCACTTGCCACAACAGGCGGAATCAATATCAATGGATTACGAAACAGGTTTGGAAACTGCAGCATACTGGTTCCAATTCCCTGTGTAAACAAACCGCCTGTTTTGTTTTCACGGTAGCCTGCGACTGCAAAACCAATCATACTGCAGCAAACGCCAATAGTTGCCGCCCCGCAAGCAAGACCCGACAATTTCAGTGAAGCTCCAAGTGCTGACACATGAATCGGGAATATGGCTGCCAGACACATAAGTACAGCGACCACAACACCCATAATCAAACTATCCTGTGCCGCTCCCCATTTAATTAACTTCGCTAATTCATTGACTAATCTGGCAATATAAGGTCCTGCCAGCTGCCCTGCCACTGCACCAACCCCTATTGATACAAACGGTGTCAGCAATAAATCAAAGCTGGTCTTGCCAGCAATCATCTGTCCTACCAAAATACCTGCCACTGCTGCTACAAATGCACCCAAAGGCTCTGAAGAAGCTGCTGAATACCCTATCATTCCCGTTATCGCCGCAGACAACACAACCAATGGACTTTCCTTCATTTTATAGGCAACTCCCACGCCAACTCCGGCCCCTGTAACAGAAATAGCAGTCTTCCCCATCAAAGTAAAGAAATCACCTATCTGCCCCGGTGCCAGTTCACCTATCTGCTTTAATATAGTCCCCATTATCATTGTAACAAAAAAGCCAATGACCATTCCATTAAATCCATCCGAAAAAACCCTTTTTACTCCTGACATAATCTCATTCCTTTTCAAAATACTCCATAAGTTTTACATTTTGCCCACCCATAATTGGAGTTACCCACAACTTTCTTTATGATTTTTCAATGTAGGTTATAGAAAAGCGGGACCATGGTACAGAATTTTTCTTGCAACCTTACGGACGTGAAGAACAACTAACGTTTCTGACTTTTTGCTTTTTATTTTGTGCCACTCTCAACAAAACTCGCAGGGCGAAGCTGCTCATGGTCCCTGCAGCGGAGCTTTGCATACACCGGTCCTTAGTGTCACAGGGTTAGCTTGTTTTGATTTTTAAGATAACGCTGTGACACTTAGTACCGCTGTAGTATGCAAGTCTAGTGGGAACGTCCGCGAAGGGACCTGAGACTGCTAACGCCCTGCTCAAACAAGTTTCCGTGGCACAATTTAGCAAAAAGTCTTAGAAACTAAGTTGTTCTAACGTCCTAGTTGTCTGGCGAAAAATTTTGTACCATGGTTCCGCTTTTATTTATATTACGTTGAAAAATCATATATAAAGCTTTATAACTCCAATTATGGGTGGGCAAAATTAAAACATAAGGAGTTATAAATGTATACTTTTACTCTCAAAAGTATTATACTGGTATAAGGGTCTAAAGTCAAAACGCTTTCTGCTTGCAGAAAAAGCGATTTGGCTTTATGACACGCAAAAATATGAGGAAGTAGCAATTTACGAAGTAAATTAGCGAATTCCGAATATTTTTAGAATTGCAAAAGTTGCTTGCAACGGAGCAATTCGTAATATCAGTATATAATATATAATTAACATAGGGAGGACTATCATGGAAGAAACAAAGAAAATACCTCTTCGAAGTGAGGTAGACCCAAAATATACATGGGCAACTGAAGATATTTATCCAACGGATGAAGACTGGAAAAAGGATACAGAAAAACTGGCTCCAATGCTAGAGAAGATTGCTGCTTATGAAGGAAAATTAGGTGAAAGTTCTAAGAATTTATTAGAATTTTTCCGTCTATATGAAGACATTATTGTTCTCATGGAAAGTCTTGTTCACTATGCCCACAGAAAGAGTGACGAGGATACTAAAAACTCTGCTTATCAGGCAATGTACGGCCAGACCATGTCTCTTTATGTAAAAATGAGCAGTGCTGTTTCTTTCTTAGATTCTGAATTATTAGGTATCAGCGAAGAAATCTTGGATAAATTCTTTGAAGAAGAGAAAGACCTGGCTACTTACAAAAGAGCTATTATGGAATCCAGAAGAAGAAAGGACCATATTTTAAGTCCTGAAATGGAAAAATTATTAGCTTCTGCCGGAGAGGTTTCTGACACACCAGGTAATATTTACTCTTTATTTAACAACGCAGACCTTTCTTTCCCATCTATCAAAGATGATAAGGGCAATGAATACGAAGTAACCCATGGAAGCTTTATTCCTTTATTGGAAAATAGCGACGAAACAATTAGAAAAGCTGCTTTTGAAGCATTATATCATACTTATGCAAGCTTCAAAAATACAGCTGCAGCTATTTTATCCGGACAGATAAAACAGTTACAATTCTTTGCCAATGCAAGAAAATATAACTCTACTTTAGAGGCTGCTTTAGATGTAACTAATGTTCCGACAGAAGTTTATCACAACTTAATCAAAACCATTCATGACAACATGCACTATATGCACAAATATGTAGCTCTTCGTAAAAAACTGTTAAAGAAAGATGAGCTCCATATGTACGATTTATATACACCAATCGTACCTGATGTAGCCGTTGATATTCCTTTTGAAGAGGCAAAAAAAGATGTTTTAGAAGGCGTTGCTCCTCTTGGAAAAGAGTATCAGGCACTGATTCAGGAAGGCTTTGATAACCGCTGGATTGACGTTTATGAAAATGTCGGCAAACGCAGTGGTGCTTACTCTTCAGGTGCAAGAGTTCATCCATTTGTATTGTTAAACTACAAAGGAACTTTAGATAATGAATTTACACTGGCTCACGAAATGGGACACGCACTTCATTCCTATCTGTCCAACCATACACAGCCGGTTATTGATTCCGACTATGTAATTTTCGTAGCAGAAGTAGCTTCTACCTGTAATGAAGCATTATTAATGCAGCATAAATTAAAAAATACTACAGATAAAATGCAGCGTGCTTACTTAATCAATCATTTCTTAGACCAGTTCAAGGGAACTATCTACCGTCAGACTATGTTTGCGGAATTTGAATGGAAGATTAACCAGATGGCTGAAAATGGTGAAACAATTACTGCTGATGCACTTTGCGAGCTTTATCACCAGTTAAATGTAGAATATTATGGTCCTGACATTATTGTAGATTCTGAAATTGATGTTGAATGGGCAAGAATTCCTCATTTCTACTACAATTACTATGTATTCCAATATGCAACTGGATTCTCTGCTGCCATCGCCTTATCCCAGAGAATTCTTAATGAAGGGGAACCTGCTGTAAAGGATTACTTAAACTTCTTAAGTGGCGGCTGCTCCAGGGATCCAATTTCCTTGCTTCGTGGTGCCGGAGTTGATATGGCTTCTCCTGAACCAATTAATGAAGCACTGAAATTATTCGGTTCTTTAATTGATGAATTAGATGAATTATTAAGTGAATAATGTTACTTTAAATCACTATAAGCTCCAAAAGTAATTAAGGCTCTGGCAGATTAGCCAGAGCCTTAATTACATATCTATACAATTACTTTCTTGGTCTTACAACCAACATGCCTTCTCCATATCCATCACTTCTGGTTGCAAGCTTTGTAGTCAGATAGACAGTACCGTCATAGTCCATTCCGGCATATCCATATCCAATAAACATCTCTACATGGTCAATTCCTTTGTATCTTCCATTATCAGAGCCTGTTTTGAAAAGCAAATCACCAACCTTAAGCTTTTTCTTCTGAATCTGGGCATCTGTGAGGCTGCTACTGATTTTTTTTCCATTGGTCATGGACCATTTTCCAATATCTGCGGCTACTGGAGCCCAGCTGTTATTACCAAACTTAATACCGTAAGGAGAATATGCTCTCCACACCAGAGAGCTGCAGTCATAATAGCCTTCCTGCATACGTTTTGGCTGGCTGTAAGTACCCTTTGCAATATTCTGCGCTTGGGTTACAACCTTCTTCATAGATGCTGTGGTAACATTAACTGCACAGCCGAATTTATCTTCTCCGATGGTTGCAATGATAACAGCTGTTCCGCCCTTTTTCGCTGTAACCAGACCAGTAGAAGAAACTGTTGCAACTGTTGGAGTTAAGCTTTCCCACACCACATCACTGCCACCATTTTTAACCTTTAACTGCTTGGTTTTTCCTTTGGCAAGAACAATACCATTGCTGCTCATATAGACAGGAACTACCTCTATATCACAGGTAAGCACCTTCCCGTTAACAGTAAATTCTACTGTAGTTGTGCCGCTTCCGGATACATAAACCGAAATGGCATTGTTATAAAGATAGCAGTTAACCGGCATATTCTCATTACTGCTTTTATAAGTAAAATCTACCGAAGGCATCCACTCACTGACATATTCCGGAGTATTCAAAAGATTCAGCTCTACTGTTGAGCTGTACCAATACCATGAACCATATCCATTTCGAATTGCTTTTACTTTTACAGATGTCCGGTCCAATGTGGCATTGGTCATATCAACAGGAACTACTGGTTCTTCATAACTGTAATCCGGATATGTATCATAGTCCTGATTATAATCCATATCTGCACTGCTGTTATAGTCATCCCACCAGTTACTTCCGTCATCATATACAACATTGACCATTGCTTCTGCATAAAATGACAAATCATCATATTCGTCATAACCCAGAATCATAATATTAATAACACCTGTCTCATAAGCTGCTACTTCACCACTATTTACATCGACACTGGCAACCCTATCATCAGTTCCATAATATTCATAATAAGCCATTGAACTGTCATTACCTGCAATAACACAGGTTTCACCCGGTACCATATAAATCTGTGTATCATAGGTATATCTGGCAATTGTATATTTCGTATAGGCTGCCGCTTTATTCACTGAAATCATGCAAAAACAGATTGATAAAAACAGTGTCAAAAATCCAATCCATTGTCTTTTGTTCATTTTCTCCGTCTTCATTTTTATTCTCCACTCTATCAAAAAAGCTTTTTCTTTTTAGCTGAAATTAAAAATCGTATCGAAGCTTCTTAAAGTCTTGAAATTACCTTTTGCTGTCAGAATACCTGTCATAAATGCCTTCTGCATGCTCATTTCTCCTGCCAGCATACTTTCAAGTACTGCCATAGTAGTCTTGGCAATTACATCTGCATCATCCTTTTGACCATAATAACAGCTCATCTGGTCTTCCTTTACATCTACAATCAGACTCTTGCTTCCGTCTGTAAATGTAATAGCAAAAGAAGCTGTTACGCCAACTCCTTTCTGAAAACGGCTCTGCAACTGACTTAAAGTTTTATCTCTTACTATAACACCCGCCGTCTGGTCTGCTTCAAGGCTTTCCTGACCTTCTGTCTTTTCTTCCATATCTCCAAGCATTTCCTTAAAGAGCTGTGCTAATTCTTCAATATCTTCCTTCTGTTTCTTTACATAGGAATCATTGGATGCATACACAGAAAGCTGTTCGCTCTCCTGTGGAGTTAAATCCAGTGTATTTTTACGAAGAACATTTTTCTTAACTGCATTACTGCTGCAAGGAAATGTAGTTCTCTTCTGGCTGATGGAACGATAAAGACTTTCTGCTTCTTTTTCAATCAAAAATCCATATTCCGGATTGGTTTCAAATTCCACGTGGTTTTCTACGTAGGCACTGATACCACGACAGGAAACACCACCTAACATATCCCATGCTTTAATTAAGCTGTATTCTGCATCTTTTTCCCCATAGGACATGGAGGTTACAACCGGAAGCATGTACACATTACTAAGGTGTTCTTTATCAGCATAAAGCCAGCAGTCATCTAAAAACTGCTGCATCAGACCGCCAATTCCAAGCCACTCTACTGTAGCAGCAAGAATAACACCATCACATTCCTTTAAGGTTCTTGTTAAAGCAGACATACTGTGCTTTTCTTCATAAAGATTATAGCGGGTTACTTCCACACGAAGCTCCCTCAGGACTTCTGTCAGCTTATTCATCACATAAATAGTCGGGTCTTCAATCAAACCTCTTCCACCATAATAAATATTAACTTTCATCATAATCTGTTGTCACCTTCTCTTCCCTGACTAATACATTACCAATAAATCTATTATAACCTAACATCTTTTTCGTGTAAAGAAAAGCCGAAAAAGCACTAACCCTATCAATTGATGTCGAACGCTGGGAATCCTTGAAAAATCAAGGCATTTCCAGTCGATGACTTTATATTGCAAAGGAAGGATTTGCTGGTATATGATATTAATGCTTAAAGATGTCTAACGGATTATTTCAAGCTTTTGACCCTGACATCAAATTTTAATCAGAGCGAGGATGATGAAAATGAATGAAGTACGCTACATAATTTCTGATGCTGCCAAAAAGGTATCAGTTGAACCTCATGTATTAAGATATTGGGAAGAAGAATTAGATCTTAAAATTCCAAGAAATGAAATGGGGCACCGTTATTATCGTGAGAGGGATATTGAAATGTTAAAAATGGTAAAACAATTAAAGGACAAAGGCTTTCAATTAAGAGCTATCAAAATGGAGGTTGACGAGCTGGAAGCTTCCAATGATCTTTCTACTGAAAAAGCACTGGAAATTGTCCCTTTTCCAAAACCGGACGATAAATCTTCTTATGCACTTACAAGCCGCCGTGAAACTGTCAATACCGAAGTCACAGACGCTACACGTGAAGAGAAAATGATGCAGTTCCGCATGATTATGAGCGACATCATTGGACAAGCTATCCGTGAAAATAATCAGGACTTATCTGCCGCTGTTACCAGCGGAGTCAGTGAAACAGTTGTAAAAGAAATGGATTATCTGGTTCGTGAAAAAGAAGAAAGAGAAGAAGCCCGTTATCAAAGGCTGGACGAGCTTATCCGTGAAATCCAGAGAAATCGTGCTGAAGCTGCCGCTACCCAGATGGAAGCAGAAAGATTTGAAAAAAAGAAAAAGGGCTTGTTCCGTAGGAAATAACATATTTTTTAAATATACAAAAATAGAGGGGGATTACTAATCCTCCTCTATTACTTGAATTTCTAAAAAATCAAAATCAATGGCATCGATAAAGCTATCCTGATAAAATCTCGTTTTATCATGACGTTTAAAATCCTCTATGGTTGCATCCAGCCAGATTGGCTTGGATAAATCAAATTCATAACATATTTTATCCAGACTATCGAAAACCTTTCTTGTCCGGTTCATGGAATCATCATCAATGCAGATAACTGTATCACGCATTAAGTGGTTATCTTTCCATATTTTTCCCCACATTCGAAACATAGGCTACCTCATTTCCTTTACAGCTTAATCGTAAATCCTTATCAGTATAGCTGATTTCAGCATAAAAGTAAAGAAGCGGCAAATATTACCGCTTCTTACATCGCCCTTTTTTACACTGGCAGATAAATAGTAAATACTGTTTCTCGCTCCCCGTTAATTTCTTCGGAAGACACTGTCAGCTCACCATTGTGTGCCTTAATAACTTTCTTTGCAAATGCCAATCCAATCCCTCTGCTTTCTCCTTTACTGGAAATACCAAAATCAAAAATGGTATTCAAAGCTTCTTTTTCAATTAATTCACCATTGTTTGCAATTTCGATTCTAATATAATCTGAATTTGTTTTCTCTGCTCCAAGAACACGTACCCAGATTTTTTCACCTGCGGTTACTGCTTCAAGAGCATTTTTAATTAAGTTAACCATAACTTGTCTGATTTTCATCGAATCACATACATAAGACAGCAGGGTCATATCTAACTCTTCATTTTCTTCTAAGATAACTGACACCTTCTTTTCTACCGCTACAGGTTGAAAGCTTTCTACTATCTCATCTGCAAGATCAATCAAATCTGTTTCCTGGCTTTCCATCTGAGAACAGTGTCTATACTGGGAAAAGCTTAAAAATAATTCTCTCATGGTTTCAATATCATTTCTTAACTGATCCCAGTACTTGATTTCATGAAGTTCTGGATTTCTACTCTCCATTAACTGTGCAGTGCTGTTAATTAAAGTAAGCTGGTTTCCTAGTTCATGATATACATAAGCCTGCTGCTTTTCATTTTCTTCTTTGTACTTACTTATGTATTTTGCAAACAATTCATCTTTTTCACATAACATGTTTATTTCTCTCATTTCTTCTCTTGTAAACATGTAGTTACCTCCTTTGTCTCACATTTTCTGACTATATTCTACCAATTACTTTCTTTTTCTGCAATCAAATCCCATCTGCATAAATCGACACTAACTGCATAAAAAGAGGAGTATCTGACAACATACGACACAAAGCAACAGAAAACTCCATTTTTTTCTAATGATTTGTCATTAAAATTTCTATCTTTTTTATAAAAACTTTGCAAAAAAATGCAAGTTTCACCTAATTTTTTGAGTTTGATAGAATAAACTATTTATGCTATTATAATTTTAGAAATTATACTTAGGAGGTTTATTATGACTGATTCAAATTGTATTTTTTGTAAAATTGCTAACGGAGAAATTCCTTCCAAAACTTTATATGAAGACGATTCTTTCAGAGTTATTTTAGATATTTCACCTGCTTCCAAAGGACACGCTATTATTCTTCCAAAGAACCATGCGGCTAATCTTTATGAGCTTCCAGAGGAAGATGCTGCTAAAATTATGGTTGTTGCAAAGAAAGTAGCTACTGTATTAAAAGACACTCTTCAATGTGACGGTCTGAATGTTTTACAGAACAATGGAGAAGCTGCCGGACAGACTGTATTCCACCTTCACGTACATTTAATTCCTCGTTACGAAAATGATAATGTTAAAATTGAATGGGAAGCTGGTGCAGAAGGCAATACTTTAGCTGATGAAGTAGTTGAGAAGATTCAGAATGCAATTAATGAATAATTAAATTAATAGAGCTCTACAGATAATTCTATAGAGCTCTTAATACATTTTTTAATTACACATTCCACACTTCTCTACTATAATCTCTAATCGTTCTATCACTGGAGAACTTTCCTGCGTTAGCCGTATTGATAAAGCACTTTTTACGGAATGTCATAGTATCTTGATAGTCCTGATTACCTTTTAATTTTGCATCGCAATAAGGGATTAAATCCAAAAGCAGATAATAGTGGTCTGGTTTATGCCAGCTTGCACCTTCTAACAATGCACTATAAAGCTCTTTGAACATTCCTGTGCCGCCATCATCGAAGGTTCCGTCAATTAAGGTGTCAACCACTTTCTTAATTCTTGGATTTTCATTGTAAAGCTCCTTAGGATTATAGGTTTCTTTGATTCTTTCAATATCCTCTACCCTTGCACCAAAAATGTAATTATTTTCTTCTCCTGCCTGCTCTACAATTTCCACATTAGCACCATCAAAGGTTCCAAGTGTCACCGCACCATTAAGCATAAACTTCATATTACCTGTTCCTGAAGCTTCTGTCCCTGCCGTAGAAATCTGTTCAGAAAAATCTGCTGCCGGTGTGAGCTTTTCTGCATAAGAAACTTTATAATTGGATACGAATACCACCTGTAGCTTATCCTTCATATCAGGGTCGTTATCAATCATTTTTGCTATTTCATTAATGTATTTGATAATTCCTTTTGCACGGAAATATCCTGGCGCTGCCTTGGCACCAAAAATATAACAGGTTGGCGTAAAGTCTTTGATTCTTCCGTCTTTCAGGCCATAATATATATCTAAAATTGAAAATGCATTTAACAACTGACGTTTATATTCATGCAGACGCTTTACCTGAATATCAAAAATGAATTCCGGATTGATTTTAATACCTTCTTTTTTCTCGATATATTCTGCCAGCTGCTGTTTTTTGATTTTCTTAATAGAGTCAAATTCCCTGATAACCGCTTCATTATCAGCATATTTCTCCAATTCTTTTAAGCGGTCAAGGTCAGTAATCCAACCGTTTCCGATTTTATCAGTAATAAAGCCTGAAAGCTCCATGTTGGCAAGTGCCAGCCAGCGACGCTGGGTAATACCATTTGTCTTATTGTTAAAACGCTCCGGATAAATGATATACCATTCCTTCAGTGCATCATTTTTAAGAATATCTGTATGAATCTGAGCAACTCCATTAGTGGAATGACTGGCAAAAATAGCAAGTCTAGCCATATGAATCAAACCTTCATCCACAATATAATACTGCTTCTGTTCTTCTATTTCCACACCCTTTACTGCCAATTCCTTTAACAGTGCTTTATGAATCATAACCACATATTTGTACACGTTTGGAATCACTGCTTTAAAAAGAGTTACACTCCATTTTTCCAAAGCCTCTGCCATAACGGTGTGATTAGTATATGCAAATGTTTCTTTTGCAATTTTAAGAGCCTTACCAAAACGCATACCCTCTTCTTCCATGAGAATACGAACCAGTTCAGGAATCGCTACTACTGGATGTGTATCATTTAACTGGATAGCATACTCTTCTGCAAAACCATTAAAATCATTACCATGCTTTTTCTTATATCGTCTTATCATATCCTGAAGGGACGCACTGGCGAAGAAATACTGCTGTTTCAAACGAAGCTTCTTTCCTGCATCTGTATTGTCATTTGGATAAAGCACATTACAAATAGCATCTGCATCATTTTTATCCTTCACTGCCTTATCATATTTCTGGTCATTAAATAACTGGAAATTAAAGTTTTCTAAGGCTTCCGCCTGCCACAGACGAAGGGTATTAATTGTCTTGCCCCCATATCCAATAACCGGAGTATCATAAGGAACTGCATAGACAGCCTGATTCTTAAACTGAATCAAAACCTTTTCACTTTCCTTACGAACAGACCATGGATCACCGCATTTCATCCAGTCATCAGCTGTTTCCATCTGGAATCCGTCTTTAAAATACTGCTTGAAAAGTCCGTATTTATAACGAATTCCGTAACCGTTTAAGGCAATTCCAATAGTCGCACCGGAATCCAAAAAGCAAGCCGCTAATCTTCCAAGACCACCATTTCCAAGAGCTGCATCTTCAATATCCTCAAATACCGTAATATCTTTTCCATTTTCATTCATAAGCTCTGTAAACTGGTTTAAAAGTCCTAAGTTTAACAAATTATTGTATACCAGACGGCCAATTAAAAATTCCGCTGAAAGATAGCATACCTTTTTCTTGTTTGTATCCAGATTCCAGTCATTACCAATGGATTTCATTGCTGCCTTGGATACACTGTTATAAAGCTCTAAGGTTGTTGCATTTTTTACTGTCTTTCCATAATCCAAATCTAAAATTGTCGTCACATTATTTTTAAAATTACTCATAATATATACTCCTTCATCCTCTAGCCTCTTCCATAAATATCTACGAATTTTCTTAAATATTCTACATATTTTTCTTCAAACTGGCCTTTTTTCATTCTCCATTCCCAGTTACCGCCAAGTGTTCCAGGGAAGTTCATTCTTGCCGAATTGTCCAATCCAAATACATCCTGTAACTGGAAGATTGCTGTATTGGCAACACTTGCATAAGCTGCACGGATAACCGCATCCGGAATATCCTTTTTCTCTTTGATATTCAAGTATTCAAGGGTAAATGGTGTATGCCAAGGATTCTGTTCTGCAAAATAACCAACTAATGTTTCATTATCATGGGTTCCACCATATACAATACAGTTCTTGTGATAATGATGTGGTAAGTTATCATTACTTGCACCACTGTCAAAGCCAAATTCCAGAATCTTCATTCCAGGCCAGCCTGTTTCATTAATCAGATTGCGCACGCTGTCTACTACAACACCTAAATCCTCTGCAATAATTTCACTGTCACCAATTGCTTCCTTAATTGCATCAGTCAGCTTTTTACCAGGTCCCTCAACCCAGTTGCCTTCTTCTGCAGTCGGACAGGAAGCTGGAATCTTGAAATATCGTACAATACCAATGAAATGGTCAATACGGATAATATCATAAAGATCTGCATTGGATTTCATTCTTTCCTTCCACCAGCCAAAATCTTCTTTTTCCATAGCATCCCAGTCATAAAGAGGATTACCCCAACGCTGACCGGTAGCCGAGAAATTATCTGGTGGAACTCCTGCAATGTGAGTTGGATTCTTTCTTTCGTCTAACTGGAATAACCTTCCATGAACCCATACATCTGCACTGTCCATAGCCACATAAAGAGGAATATCTCCGATAATACGGATACCCTTTTCATTGGCATATTCCTTTAATTCCTTCCACTGCTGTTTAAACTTAAACTGACAGAATTTCCAGAAGTTCACATCTTCCTTTAATTCTTCTTCATAACGTTTCACAGCCTCTGGCTCACGATTACGAATATCATCATCCCAAAGAGACCATTCTTTATTATCAAACTTGCATTTTACTGCCATGTAAAGACTGTAATCATCTAACCAGAATTTACTTTCCTTACAAAAGGTTCTGTATTCCTCCGTATTCATATGATTACTATTCCTGAATGCAGTTCTAAGTACCTTAAAGCGGTTCTCAAAAATAGTTGCATAATCTACGCAATCTTCTTTCTCACCCCAGCCATACTGAGTTACATCTTCTTTTTTCAGTAAGCCTTCCTGAATTAAAATATCTAAATCAATAAAATATGGATTACCCGAAAATGCAGAAAATGACTGATATGGACTGTCTCCATAGCTGGTTGGTCCAATAGGAAGAACCTGCCAGTATTTCTGTTTTGCTTTCACTAATAAATCAATAAAATTGTAGGCTTCCTTACCAAAGGTACCAATACCATAGTTGGAAGGTAAGCTGCTTACCGGAAGTAAAATTCCGGCTCCTCTTGTTGTGCTTATACTTTGTTTCGTCATAGATATACTCCTAAATTTTCGAAAAGTTTCGTAACTTATACATAAATTTTAGCATTTTCATATATTTATGTCAATTATTCTAGGAGTTTTCGTAATTTTCGGATGTAGAAAAATAAGAGGGATTTTTGTGCAAAATGAAAAAAGTGTACGTTTGACATCATTTTCAAAGGAAGTTATACTGAATGGAGAGTTGAATTTGATAAATCATTTTAGACAGAGGTAATAAAATGGCTACA
>CAYTGQ010000012.1:0-21708 GCA_964437345.1 uncultured Lachnoclostridium sp.
GGTCAAACTGCATACCTTCTACTAAATCTAATTCTGTCTTCATTGTCTTGGAATCTTCAATTGTGATTACACCATCGTTAGAAACCTTTTCCATTGCATCTGCAACCATGTTTCCTACTTCTTCATCACCAGCAGAAATAGCAGCAACCTTAGCAATCTGTTCTTTGCCTGTTACTTTAGAGCTCATGGACTGAATTGCTTCTACTGCACATTCAGTTGCTTTTTTCATACCTTTTCTTAAAATAATTGGGTTAGCACCAGCAGCTAAGTTCTTCATTCCTTCATGAATCATAGCCTGTGCTAAAACTGTAGCTGTTGTTGTTCCGTCACCGGCAACATCATTTGTTTTTGTAGCTACTTCTTTTACTAACTGTGCTCCCATGTTTTCGAAAGCATCTTCTAATTCAATTTCTTTTGCAATTGTAACACCATCGTTTGTAATTAATGGAGCTCCGAATGATTTATCTAATACTACGTTTCTTCCCTTTGGTCCTAATGTAACCTTTACTGTATCTGCTAATTTATTAACACCAGCTTCAAGAGCTGTTCTTGCTTCTGCACCATATTTAATTTCTTTTGCCATGTCTCTTCCTCCTAATCCTCAACAATTGCTACGATATCATTCTGCTTTACAACAATGAAGTCTTCACCATCTAATTTTACGTCTGTTCCTGCATATTTAGAATAAATAACTTTATCTCCAACTTTTACCTGCATCACAACTTCTTTACCATCAACGATTCCGCCAGGACCTACTGCAACAACTTCTGCCTGCTGTGGTTTTTCCTGTGCCTGACCTGGTAATACGATACCAGATTTTGTTGTTTCTTCTGCTGCTAACTGTTTTAATACGACTTTGTCACCTAATGGTACTAATTTCATTCTATTTTCCTCCTTAAATATCATTTTATACACATTTTACCATTTAGAGCTTCCCATTAACAAAAATCTTGTATTTGCTCAATTCACTCTAAACAGTCGCAAAGTGTTAGCACTCTTTTTAGTTGAGTGCTAACCGATAAGCATATATTAGTTAATTTATGTTTCAAAAGCAAGCGATAGAACCTTTGTTTTTCCGTAATTTTTTCTTATTTTCTCTTGTTTTCTTCTATTTTCTCCTATTTTCTCATTTTCTGCCATTTATCTATTAAAAAAATATAAACTAAAGCCCTTAAAAATTCATTTTATCTTCAGAACTTTTAAGGGCTTTATCTTTTGCATTATTCGCCTTTTGCCTTTGCAGCTTCTTCATCCTGCTTAATTAATTCTTTTATATCTCTCGCTTTTTCCTTTATACGGTCTGAAGCATTACGATTGGTAATAACCTGAGACACCCAACGACTTGCCTTTTCGTACTCACCAGAACGTCTTGACAAATCTGCTACCAGATACATTACCGTAGGCTCATCCATTCCACATAATGGGAAATTTTCTTTAGAAAATGCACTTTCAAAACCTTCACATGCATTGCGAATCAACTCATCTTCTTCTGCCTTTAGTGACTTCATCACTTCATCGTAATTCTCTGTATCCTTTGGTAAAGTTTCCTGTTTACCACGAATCAGCCAAGCACATTTCAATGCCGTATATGCTCTTTCACTCAGTTTAGCCTTTTTAACAACGGCATTCACTAAAGCAAGCTTATGTCTTGCAATGGCATCATCATAGGTATAAATCTCACCATATTCTGGTAATCCTTTAAAATTAGCACAAATAGCTTCTTTGACAAATTTTGCCTGCGCAGGCATAATCCTTTTAAAAAATGGTTCTAATGCAGCATAACCACATTTTGTGCACACCAAAGCGCCGTATTTTGTTGAATCTACCGGAGTATATTTTGGTCTTAAATCACTATCCTGTGCCACTAATTTTGCTTTACCAACACGAACTGTTTTTGCAGTAAATTCATTATCGCAGATTGGACAAGCAAACTTTTTATCTAAAAGTACATCCTTCTCTGTTACCTCTGTCTTTGCCGCCCCAGTACCTGCTGCCTTGGCAGCCTGTGCTGCTTTTTCCTTTTCATCCTGATAAATATCAGTATCCTTTAATTTTCCCAAGCCAAAGCTTTCTAATCCCGAAAAAATTCCCATTTTTTTCCTCCGTTCTGTCATCTTTACGACTTTTTACAAAGCTGAATCTTTCAAAAAACAATAATCAACTTTTATTTTGTTGGTTTGTAAGAACTCTTTTGTGAAACAATTCGGTTAAATACCAAATGGTCTTCTGTTGTATCCTTTGTGTCTACGCAGAAATATCCATGACGTAAGAACTGGAAGCTGTCGCCTTTCTTTGCATTCTTAACTTCTGGTTCAATGTAGCATTTTTCCAATACTGTTAATGAGTTAGGGTTAAGATTTAAGCTTCCATCTTCATTATAAACGCCTTTTTCTTCATCTACAATATTTTCATAAAGACGAACAGTGGCTTCTACTGCTGTTTCTGCACATACCCAATGAATAGTTCCTTTTACTTTACGTCCTGTGAAGTTATTACCGCTTCTGGTTTCCGGATCGTAAGTACAATGCACTTCAATCACCTTACCATTTTCATCAGTTACATAATCTTCACATTTTACAAAATACGCGTTCATCAGGCGAACTTCATTGCCTGGGAACAGACGGAAATATTTCTTTGGTGGTTCAATCATAAAATCTTCTCTGTCAATATAAAGTTCTCTGGAGAATGGAACCTTTCTTGTTCCCATTTCTTCATTTTCCTGGTTATTGGCAACATCCATATATTCAACCTGACCTTCTGGATAGTTAGTAATTACCAGCTTGATTGGATCTAATACTGACATCAGTCTAGGACGTTTTAATTTTAAATCTTCACGGATACAATATTCTAACATAGCATAATCAACAGAGCTGTTACTCTTAGATACACCAACTAATTCCATAAATAATTTGATAGATTCCGGTGTAAATCCTCTTCTTCTAAGAGCTGCAATAGATACCATTCGTGGATCATCCCAACCATCTACGATACCATCTTCAACTAATCTCTTGATATAACGTTTTCCTGTAATAACATTTGTTAAATATAATTTCGCAAACTCAATCTGCTTTGGTGTATCCTGTGCAGTTTTCTTAAAGCCTGCTTCGATGAGTACCCAGTCATATAATGGTCTGTGGTCTTCAAATTCCAGTGTACAGATAGAATGTGTAATACCTTCAATGGCATCTTCGATTGGATGCGCAAAGTCATACATTGGATATACACACCATTTATCTCCTGTATTGTGGTGTGTCATTCTGGAAATTCGATAAATAACAGGGTCTCTCATATTCATATTTGGAGAAGCCATATCAATTTTCGCACGAAGAGCCTTTGTTCCGTCTTCGAACTCACCGTTTTTCATTCTTTCAAATAAATCCAAATTCTCTTCAACAGTTCTATTACGATATGGACTTTCTTTACCAGGCTCTGTTAAAGTGCCACGATACTCTCTCATCTCTTCTGCTGTTAAGTCGCAGACATAAGCCTTGCCACGTTTGATTAATGTAACAGCTGCTTCATACATCTTGTCAAAATAATTAGATGCGTAGAAAACTCTGTCTTCAAAATTACCGCCAATCCATTCTACGTCTTTTTTGATAGATTCTACGAATTCAATCTTTTCTTTTGTAGGGTTAGTATCATCAAAACGTAAATTAAACTGTCCATTATATTTATCTGCAAGTCCTGAATTTAATAAAATAGACTTAGCATGTCCAATATGAAGGTATCCGTTAGGCTCCGGTGGAAAACGTGTTACAATTTTCTCACAATGTCCTTCTTCTAAATCCTTCTCAATAATCTGTTCGATGAAATTTTTAGACACTACCTCTTTTTCTTCCATGTCTGGTGTCTTTTCCATTTCCATTTTTCGTCCTCCTTTATCAAATCGCTTTGTATCGATTTGTACTCAACTTATATCATAACCATCTCGACTATTGTCTCGATGCTTTTTCGCCTTATGTCACTCTTTGTATAAGTACAGAGTGCCGCAATTCTCATTATACCACATATTTCCTTAATAGAAAAGCAAAAAAATCACAAGGAACCTTTTCGCTCCTTGTGACCCGTATGTCTGCTATTTAAACTGATGATTTCCAATAGTAAGCTTTGCACCGGAAACCCTTCCGCTAAAATACAGCATGTTCTTCATATTAATCTTTTTACCTTTAAAAGTAACTTTTTTTGTTCCCTTTAAAGCTGCTTTTGCTGCTTTAATAGACTCTTTATGATTTGCTGCTGTAAATTTACCGTTTTCGTAACTATCTAACGCTTTGGATAAAGCACCATTTCTTGCTGGTCCAAACTGGTATTTCTGATATACAACATTTTTTAATGTATTAGGGAATTTATCAGATTCCACTCTGTTCATTACTACAATTCCTACTGCAAGCTTTCCTGCATATGGTTCAGAACCTGCTTCGCAGAAAATAAGTGCAGACATTAATTTCAACTCTGCTTTTGTATATTTTTTTGTTTTCTTTGTTGTTTTTTCTTTTGAAGAGCTTTCTTTTGCTTCAGATTCTTTGGCAGAAACCTCTGCTTCGGAAACTACCGCTTCTTCTGTTCCCTCTGATGTCTCTTCAGTTGTTTCTTCTGTTTCAACTGTTTCAGTTGTCGCTTCAGAGCCTTCCTCTGTTAAGGAATTATCTTCTCCAGCCTCTGTATCCTCGTTTGCAGATTCTTCTGTACTTTCTACGTCAGTAACTGTGTCTGCAGTAGCAATTTCTGCTGCATATGCGTTTACATTTACTGTTCCACATAATAATGTAGCTGTAAGTGCAATCACAAGTAACTTTCTGATTTTCATAATAATCTCCTTGCTTGTTTACATGGTCTTTTTCACTCAAACTTCATTTAAAATGTTAACCTTTCAACAACAAGTTGTTAACATTTCTGTAACATATTATAACACCATTTCAAAAAAAAGCAAGTTTTTTTCCATTTCTTTTTCAATTTGTGTAGTCCTGTATACAACCCCTACCTATTTTATCATAAGTTTTGTATATATTATTCTAAGTCTACAGATATAGTTTTGTGTATTATGCACAACTTTTCATTTGTTACAAAACTATTTCATGAAAAATCCCATGCATTTCACCAAAAGTTTTTTGTAATATTTGTAAATTTTTCACTGCTCTCATGCATAAAAACAGCTGAAACTCTCTGTTTTCAAGGGTTTCAGCTTGTTTTTATCTTATTCTACATTTGTAGACTATCTTGTGATTTCCATCTTTTTTATATTGTTTCCTTCCATATCCTTAATATAAAAGCTATGATTTTCATAAATCATATAGCTGTTTACATTATCTTCCTTTGGTATGGAAACAGAGCCCGGATTCAGATAATAATATCCATCCAGTTCTTCCATCGCCTGCACATGTGTATGTCCATGTAACAATATATCTCCTTCTTTTAATGGCGGCAATTGCTTCTTATTATATATATGCCCATGTGTTGCAAATACTGTATGACCATCCAGATAAAGAAGTGCATATTCTGCCATTACCGGAAATTCCAACACCATCTGGTCAACCTCCGCCTCGCAGTTACCCCGCACACACAGCAATTCTTCTTTACGTCCGTTGAGCATGGAAATCACCTTTTTAGGCTCATAATCTTTTGGCAAATCATTTCTTGGTCCATGGTAAAGGATATCTCCAAGAATTAGCAACTTGTCCGCTTTTTCTCTATCATATGCTTCTAACATTTTTTCACAATAGTAAGCCGAACCATGTATGTCTGATGCAATCATTAATTTCATATCTGTTTCCCTTTCCAAGCCAGTTCTTTCGTAAATACTGGCACTCTTAAATTATTACATTCAATTACTTTGACATTTCCCTAGATTTATCCATGCAAGCCTTCATTGCCTCAATAACAGCATTTCTCATTCCCTGCTTCTCCAATTCTGCAACTGCCTCAATGGTAGTTCCACCTGGAGAACATACCATATCCTTTAGCTCTCCCGGATGAATTCCAGTTTCCAATACCATCTTGGCTGAACCAAGCACTGCCTGAGCCGCAAAAGTGTATGCCTGTTTTCTAGGCATACCCCCAAGAACCGCTGCATCCGCCATTGCTTCAATAAACATATATACATAAGCAGGTGATGAACCACTAACTCCAATTACAGCATCAATCAAAGACTCTTTCACGACCTCTGATACACCAAAACTGTTAAAAATCTCCTGTACCAGTTTCGTTTCTTCTTCTGTTACATTTTCATTAGGGCTGATAGATGACATCGCTTCCCCTACCATTGCAGGAGTATTAGGCATAGCCCGAAGAAGCTTAATTTTTCTACCAAAACAATTCTCAATATCTTTTATCGTTTTACCTGCTGCTACGGAAACAATCAGCGCATCTTCTTTTATGCTGTCCTTGATTTCTGCAATGACTTCCGGAAACATATATGGCTTTACTGCCAAAAATAGAATATCTGCAAATGCAGCCACTTCCTTATTATCCAGCGTAGTTAAAATATCATATCTCTCTTTCAAAGAAACCAAAGTCTTTTCACTTTTAGCAGATGCCATTAACTCATTACCCTTTACAAGTCCGGCTTTCCTAATTCCTGCAATCATGGCACTGCCCATATTACCGCTTCCAATAAATCCTATTTTCTGATTCATTCTGTTCTCTCCTTACTTGCCAATATACAGCATCACAATATGTGAAATGCACATTCCCTTAACATTTTCATTACTGTCTAATCTGCCCATCACCATAAATAATATATTTGGTTGTTGTCAATGCTTTTAATCCCATTGGTCCTCTGGCATGAAGCTTCTGAGTGCTAATTCCAATCTCTGCCCCAAAACCAAATTCAAAGCCGTCGGTAAAACGGGTGGATGCATTAACATAAACCGCTGCCGCATCAATTTCATTTAAAAATTGCTGGGCATTATTGTAATCTCTTGTGATAATTGCTTCTGAATGACCTGTGTTGTGCTCATTAATATGTACAATTGCTTCTTCTATAGAAGAAACTGTTTTTACGGAAATAATCGCATCCAGATATTCTGTTCCAAAATCAGTTTCTGATGCTGCTTCAATATTCGGACATACCTCTTTTGCTTTTTCATCTCCACGAATTTCAACACCTTTTTCCTGCAAGGCTTTCACTATTATTGGAAATGCCTCCTGCAAAACCTCTTCATGAATCACCAACGATTCACAGGCATTACATACTCCAAGACGCTGTGTTTTTGCATTCACGATAATCTCCACTGCCATGTTAATGTCCGCTGTTTCGTCTATATAAATATGGCAATTCCCGGTTCCTGTCTCAATTACCGGAATTGTGCTGTTTTCTACTACGCTTTTAATGAGTCCTGCTCCACCTCTTGGAATCAGTACATCAATATATTGATTCAATCTCATAAGCTGTTTTACTGTTTCTCTGTCAGTATCCTCTACAAGCAAAATACTATCTTCTGGCAACTCACAAGCTTTTAATGCCTCTCTAAGCACCTTTACAATTGCCTGATTAGAGTGTAAAGCATCACTGCCACCTCTTAAAATCACACTGTTACCCGTTTTAAAACAAAGCCCAAAAGCATCTGCTGTTACATTTGGTCTGGATTCATAAATAATTCCCACAACTCCAAGAGGCACTCTCTTTTCACCGATAAGTAGCCCATTTGGACGCTTTTTCATGGAAATAACCTCTCCAATCGGATCTTCTAATCCTACAATCTGCTCAAGTCCCTCTGCCATTGCTTCAATACGTTCTTTTGTAAGCTTCAATCTGTCAACAAGAGCTTCTTTCATTCCATTTGCTTTGGCACGATTAACATCCTGTTCATTGGCATCCAACAAAAACTGCTGTTGTTCTTTCAATGCCTTTGCCGCTTCTAAAAGTCCTTTATTCTTTTCCGGCTGTGACAACTTACCAAGCACACGGGAAGCTTCCTTTGCCCTCTTTCCTAACTGTTCCAAATATTCCATACAAACTCCTCCTTCTCACAAGCCTCTTTATATTATCTGAATTATAGCCGTTCCAACTTATTTTGTAAAGATATGCCAGTCTGCTTTTGCAACTTCACATAATGAAGACTGCCTGAATTTGTTTTTTATGATTTTTCGATAAATATATAATATAGAAGGGAACCGTAGGAAAGTATTTTTCGCCAGACAACATAGGACTATTAGAAGCACTTATGTCTTTAGGACTTTTTGCTGATTGCTCCGCGGAAACGTGTTTGAACAGGGTAAGCTGGTCTCAGGTCCTTTCGCGGCCGTTCCCACTGCACTTGCGTACTACAGCGGTACATAGGCACCACAGCACCAGTTTATAAAACATGGTCAACTGGCACTGTGGTGCCAAGGACCGGTGTACGCAAAGGCCCGCTGCAAGGACCATGAGCCAGCTTACCCTGTGAGTTTCGTTGAGAGCGGAGCATAATAAGGGCAAAAAGTCAAAGACATTAGTGCTTCTTAAAGTCCGTAAGCGTTGCAAGAAAAATACTTTCCTACGGTTCCCTTTTAATATTGTATAAATCGAAAAATCATAATAACTAAATAGTCAT
This sequence comes from uncultured Lachnoclostridium sp., assembly GCA_964437345.1. GTDB lineage: Bacteria > Bacillota > Clostridia > Lachnospirales > Lachnospiraceae > CAYTGQ01. The sequence goes on from CAYTGQ010000012.1 coordinate 8,535, forward strand.
AGCCTTCATTATGTGAAGTTGCAAAAGGCAAACACAAATGTTATGATTAAGTAGATTTTGAAGAAAGGAATGTCTCATTATGGAAAAAGATGAAATTATCATAAGAAATGCCATTGTACATATATTAGACTCTTCTGTTGGAATGCCTGTATTATCTGATACTGTTCTGGAGCTTTCCCCGGACTTAAATGACTTTATCCGCAACCATATTTTCAAGATTGCTTCCGGAGATGATTTAAAAAGCTGTCAATTTCATGAAGATTCCTATGTATATGGTTTATTAAAAGATTTTTCCGAAGAAAATCTCATTGGCTTTAGTCATGAAGTCAGCAGTTATCTTTATACAATTATGAATCAGAATATTGATATCCCCGCTGCCGATTTCTTAGTGGTTACTTATCAGTACCAAAGCCAGATGCACCTTGCATTTCTCAAGCTAAATTATAAAGAAACCTTTATTCACCTCACCGGTGAAGCTGATGGCTACAACTGCAACGATATTATCAAATACAAAGCAACACTTCCTTCTTCTTCCCGTCTTTCAGAGGCAGCATTAGTGAATTTGTCCGGGTTGGAAGTAGAAATTATTGAAAAGAAATACGATGTAAATGGTATAAAAACCAATTATTTATCCGAACTTTTTCTCCAATGTCATGCTAAAATGTCTTCCAAAACAAAGCTTAACATTGTTACCAAAGCTGTGGAACAGATTAACAAAAAGTATTATGAAGAAGATTTTGATAAGCACATGGAGGCAAAAAGTATTATTCAAAATGAGCTTGCCGAAGAGGGTACTCTTAATGTAGAGATAATCAGCGAAAAAATTTATGGTGACCAGCCTGAAATCAAAGAAGCTTTTACTGAAAAATTAGAAAAATATAATCTGCATAAGGAAGAGGTTGCTCCTAAAAACAAGCAGACAATCCGCAGATTAGAAAAACAATTTCTGACTACAGATTCCGGAATCGAGATTAATATTCCAATGGAAGAGTATAAAAACCCTGATCATGTAGAATTTATCACTAATGATGATGGTACAATTTCTGTTTTGATTAAAAACATTAATCATATTACGACAAAATAATTTTATAAATACAATTTGTAAAACGCCATTTTTGTGCAAGCTTTTTGTATAAAGGTGGTGTTTTTTTCAGAATATTCGCCAAAAAAATACACAAAAATCGTTTTTTTCTTTACCTTCCGAAAATTTAGTGATAAAATAGTAGCATACTAGTATCATAGAGGGAGTTTATGCCTTATGAGAAATTTTATCAAACAAAAATTATATAAAATTAATAAATTAAGCGTTAAAGTATTATTGCTTACCATCATTCCAATCATTGTAGTTTTATTTCTTACAGTAACATTATGTACTAATTCTGTCTCCACCAATGTTTCAGAATTAGTTTATCAACAGTTAATCAGCAAAAACATAGCTGATTGCAGCACATTCAAATCACTTCTTTCACAAAACATTGTTTCTATTTCAAAAGAAAGCAGTGACTACTCTCTGGAACGTTATCTGAAGACACTTTCTTTTGGTAACAACCCAGAAACCAATCCATATCATTTTCAGGTAAATAAGCTTCTGGACAGTATCTATGAATCTAATCCGGAATATATTTTATATACCTGGATTGTAGATTATGACAGTGCAACTGCCATCAGTAATACTGCTGCTAACTGGTCTATGAGGGCAAGTTCATGGCAGATTCCAGAACGTCCATGGTATAAGCAGTCACTAACTGCACAGGAAGCATATATTACAGACCTGTATTCTGCTCTTTATGAAAACACACCTGTTGTTTCCATCGTAGTTCCTATTAAGAATGCTACAGGAACCAGCACACTCGGTGTTCTTGGAGTCAGCTTCCGTCTAGAATATTTCCGTGATGCCATTATGCCTGAACAGAATACCGATTTTTCCGATAATTCCTGTACCATGATTCTGGATACTGAACACACTATTGTTACTTCTCAGGAAATCAAAGTACTTAACAGACGTTTACAGACCAGTGAATTCTCAGATATTTCCGTTGTATCAGATACAGATTCTGAGCATATTGCTTATTCCCTTAACTGGAATGGGAAAGATATGGTTGTTGTTATGTCTTCTTTAGGCATTGAAGGCTGGAGAGCCTTTACAGTCACTCCACAGACAAGCATAGATAAACAAATTGCAGCATTTACCAGAGCTATCACTATCATTATTATTTTAAGCCTTGCAATTTTAGTTTTCTCTATGGGTATTATTTCCCGTATTATTGCCCATCCAATCAAAGAAGTGACAGAGGCTGCACAGGAAATTGCCAAAGGTAATTATGATGTGCAATTGCAGACAACTTCTACTGATGAAATAGGTGAGCTTGCAGAAGCAGTAAATACATCTATTACAGCATTACGTCATCGTTCCTTATTTGATCCGCTGACAGAAATCTATAATTCCTACAGCGTAGAAAACAGAGTACAATATTTGCTCAAAAAATATCCAGAAAAAAAATATGCTATTATCCGAATGGATATTGCTAACTTTAAAATGGTTAATGATTACTATGGCAGTGATGCCGGTGATGATTTACTGAGATTCATTGCCCGTATCTTAATTGATCATGTTTCCCCTAAAGACTGCTATGGCCGTATCAACCGTGACGTTTTCTGTGTTTGCAGAGAATATACAACAGATGATGAATTAATTGAATTTATTGATCGCATTACTTTACATGTAAAAGCGTATCCAATTCACTTTAACTTAGCACCTTATTTTGGTATTGTAATCAACAATTACCCTGATGTTTCTTTCAGCGTTTTGTTTGACTGGGCGAAATTAGCTCTGAACACTGTAAAAGGCAATTCTCTTTTGAACTATGCTTTTTATGAACCTCAGATGCGTGATGCTCTGGTAGAAAGAAACAGTATTGAACGCGAAATGCATTCCGCATTGTCAAACCGTGAATTTCAGGTTTATTTACAGCCAAAATGCAATATTTCAAACGGAACTGTAGTTGGTGCAGAAGCATTGGTCCGCTGGGTACATCCTCAAAAAGGACTTATCAGCCCTGGGCTATTCATTCCACTTTTTGAAAAGAATGGATTTGTCAATGTTTTAGATGAATATGTATGGGAAGAAACCTGTAAAATCATTCGTCACTGGAAGGATATGGGTTATCCTATTGTTCCGATTTCTGTCAATGTATCAAGAACCCATATATATGACCCTGATTTTGTAAACAAGCTTACTTCTCTTGTTGAAAAGTATCAGATTCCAATGGAAGCTTTGGAACTGGAATTTACAGAAAGTGCTTTCGTCAACGATATTAATCAGCTTTACAGCACAATGAATCAGTTAGGCGATAAAGGCTTTGTTTTATCCATGGATGATTTTGGTTCCGGTTATTCTTCTTTGAATATGTTAAAGAATGGACCTATGGATATTGTTAAGATCGATCAGGGATTCTTAAATGAAACCTTAGTAAGCAATTCTGGTAAAATCATTATAACTAATGTTATTTCTATGATTAACCAATTAAACAAGAAAATTATAGCAGAAGGTGTAGAGACAGAAGAACAGGCAACCTTCCTTTTAAGTGCCGGTTGCAGCACTGCACAGGGATTTTACTATTCCAGACCAATTACATTGGAAGCTTTTGAAGAATTCGCATTTAAGCGAAAAGAAAATTCTGAAGAATAAATCATTTATATACAGGAGGCTACCATCATGAATGAATCCAGTTTTTCCTTATTAACCCAGAAAGAAATTGACACTTTAGTTGATTTCCTTTCCAATCATGACTTTGTTTCTAATGAAGTATTAAGTCAGGACAGTATAGACAAGTTAATCCGCCTTGTTAAACACAATGATATTAATCGTGTTTACTTAGATGATCTTGGTCTTAAAATATCTACAGATGAAGACATTTTACAGGACCTTCATCTTCGTGAAGATTCCTCTGAAGTATGTGAGTTACTTTGCTCTATAGATGAAGCTACACAGCTTCTTGTATTAACAGCTAAAAATACAGTAACAGGCAAAGAAAAGGTTCTCACCCCTGCTACATTAGACAGACGTGAGTTAGTAGAGTCTGCATCCAGCTGGGGATATTCCATTACGCCTATTTTATTCGATAAAATAGCGAGAATATTTACACTGAAATACTCTCGCAAAACTTATGAAACAATATATAATTTATTTGCTGAAAAGAACTTTGGTTCTTCTGAACAGAAAGTACCTGCTTTCTATTGTCCAACCAGTCATCAGCTTTTAGATAATTTGTTGTAGGAAATATTAGTCCCAATCATATGTACAACGGAGGAAGTCAATAGTCTGTTTGGCTTCCTCTACATTTTTGCGCTGTTCTGAACATACTTCTTCATTTTTATGAACTAGCTTTTCCAAGGTCTCCATAGCTCTGGCTACTTTACCCACACTGACATTCAATCCTTGTATTGCTGATTCTGTCACTTCTTCTGAGTCATTTTCCATAATCAGCTCCAGCATATTATGCATTTCGCTGTTATGCTTTCTGACATGATCCACAGCATTCAACAATTCAAAAGCCATTTCTTCCAACTCATCTTGTGATTTATCAAGATCATTCATTATCTTTTCTGCCTGTTCAGCAATGTTTTTCATTAGTAACCGCCCCTCTACATATAGTCTATAATTCCCCTAATATTACTTACACCTATTAATTTTATTTTGTTGGTAAGTTTTTTATCAATAGAAGAAATATTAACTTGTGGTAAAATACATGTTTCATATCCCATTTTTACAGCTTCTGCAACTCTTTGCTCTATCATACTGACAGCTCTTACTTCTCCTGTCAGCCCCACTTCTCCAAACAAAATAGCTGACGAGTCAAATGGCTGATTGCGATAACTTGATATAATCGCCGCAACCAATGCAAGATCTAAAGCCGGCTCATTAATACGAATCCCACCTGCCACATTAATATAAGCATCACAATCTGACATGGAAATCCCTAGTCTTTTTTCAATCACTGCCATCAGCAGATTAACGCGATTATAATCTGTTCCAGCTGCTGTACGCCTTGGCAGATTAAAATTCGTCCGACATACCAGAGCCTGCACTTCCACCAAAATTGGTCTGGTTCCTTCCATCGAACAGGAAACAATGGAGCCTGCTGCATCTTCCGGTCTTCCTTTTAACATATAGGCAGATGGATTAGCTACTTCCACAAGTCCATTTCCTCTCATTTCAAAAACGCCAATTTCATTAGTCGAGCCAAATCTATTCTTCACTGCACGTAAAATACGGTAAGAGGCACTGGAGTCTCCCTCAAAATATAAAACAGTATCCACCATATGCTCCAGTACTCTTGGACCCGCCACAACACCTTCCTTAGTTACATGACCTACAATAAACACGGAAATCGCCTGCTGCTTTGCAATACGTAGTAATGTACTGGTTGTCTCGCGAACCTGACTTACACTTCCTGGTGCAGAAGGAATATCTTCTTTAAACATGGTCTGAATAGAGTCAATAATCACAATCTTCGGCTGATATTTCGTGACTGCCGCCTCTATTACATCTAAATTAGTTTCACTAAGCAGATAAAGTTCATTTTCAAAGTTTCCTAAACGTTCTGCTCTCATCTTAATTTGCTTTAAAGATTCTTCTCCTGATATATAAAGAACTTCTCTTTTCTCTGCTACCAGCTTCTGACACATCTGAAGCAGCAATGTGGACTTACCAATCCCAGGGTCCCCACCAACCAGAACAAGACCTCCTACCACAATCCCTCCTCCAAGAACCCTGTCAAGCTCTTGGATTCCGGTTATGATTCTGGTATCCTCTGTAACTGCTACTTTTGATAAAGGCTGTGGTTCACTTCCGGCAATTCGGTTGCCAACACCAATACTTTTATGGCTCTTTGGTAAAGCCGGCTCCTCTGTAAAAGTATCCCACTGCCTGCAGCCGGGACACTGTCCCAGCCACTTGGCAGATTCATATCCACATTCTTTGCAGAAAAATATAGTTTTACTTTTTCCCATTAGCAATTAACACGAACAACCTTAACTGCTGTTACCTTTCCTTCCTCTAAAGAAACGCCTACAGAAAGCTTGCCGCCAAGATTAGTCTTCATTGTACCTACCAGATTAGCATCTACATATACTTCATATTCCTGCTCCGGTTCCAGTTCTAATGTAATCTGCGCATCTTCCATGCCTTCTACTTCAAATTCCACCTGCTCTGCAGTATCTTTGAAATGATTTACTACAGTTCCAGGAACAGATTCGTAAACAAAAATTTCATTCTTTTCAAGCTTTGTAATTTCCTTAAATGTCTTTACTTTATAAATATCACCCTGAAATTCAAAGTCGGATACCTTTGATTTCTCGTTTAATGTATAATCTCCAAAACTTAATGTATTGTCCCCTTCTTTACGAATAAGTCCTTCAATAACTGACATAGTCATATCCTCCTAAAAAGTAAAAAAAATTATTCATATTAATTATATAATACTTCGTCTGCAAATTCTACTATTTTTCTTATCAGAATCGACAAAAAATCATCGTACTACAAATGCAATTTCTTTTCCCTTTAAACGAATAGAAACTGTATCCCCCTGTTTCACAATACCATCTAAAACTGCCTCTGCCAGCTTGTCTTCAATCTTTGTCTGAATGGCACGTCTCAGTGGTCTTGCACCATACTTGGAATCAAAACCAGTTTCCACAATCTGGTCAATGACACCTTCCGTTGGCTTCAAAGTAATATTCATCTGTTCTTTAGTACGTTTGCCGATACCCTTTAACATAATAGTCACAATCTTTTTAATATCTGCTTTTGATAAGGAATGGAATACAATAATTTCATCAATACGATTAATGAATTCCGGTTTAAACAGCTTCTTAACCTCGTCCATTACACCGTCCTTCATCTTTTTGTAATCTGCCTTTTCATCAACCACAGATGAAAAGCCTAATGACTTTGGTGTTACAATTCTTTCTGCACCTGCGTTGGAGGTCATAATGATAATGGTATTTTTAAAATTAACCTTTCTTCCCTGAGAATCCGTAATATGTCCATCATCCAACACCTGCAGTAAAATGTTAAATACATCCGGATGGGCTTTTTCAATTTCATCAAAAAGAATCACAGAATATGGATTCTGTCTTACTTTTTCACTTAACTGTCCGCCATCTTCATGTCCCACATATCCCGGAGGAGAACCGATTAACTTAGACACACTATGCTTTTCCATGTACTCAGACATATCAACACGAATCATGGCACTCTCTGTGCCAAACATAGCCTCTGCCAACGCTTTGGATAACTCCGTCTTACCAACACCTGTCGGTCCCAGGAAAAGGAATGATCCAATTGGACGATTTGGGTCTTTTAACCCAACCCTGCCACGACGAATCGCCTTTGATACTGCCGTAACTGCTTCCTCCTGCCCAACAACTCTTTCATGAAGAATCTGCTCCAGCTTACGCAGACGTTCTGTTTCTGCTTCTGCAAGCTTACTTACAGGAATCTTGGTCCAACTGGAAATAATATCTGCAATTTCATTTTCTCCGACAATATATATCTTTTCCTGTCTCTCTTTTTCTTCTTTTAACTTGATTTTTTCGATTTTGTCCAGATTAATCATCTGCTGCTTTTTGATAGTGCTTGCCATCTCATAAGCTTCTGACTTAATGGCTTCTTCCTTTTCCACTTCCAGCACCTTATTTTTTTCTTCCAATTCCCTAATCTTAGGAGAAGTCATATAGGCACCAAGTCGCACCTTGGAGGACGCCTCATCAATCAAATCAATTGCCTTATCCGGCAGATAACGTTCATTAATATAGCGGGCTGACATCTTTACTGCTGCTTCTACCGCTTCATCTGTAATCGTCACATTATGATGCTTCTCATAGGTTGCTCTTAAGCCTTTTAATATCAAAACAGCTTCTTCTTCTGAAGGTTCTTCCACATTAACAGGCTGGAATCTTCTCTCCAAAGCTGCATCTTTTTCAATATATTTACGGTATTCTTCTCTTGTGGTCGCACCGATTAACTGAATCTCCCCTCTTGCTAAAGAAGGCTTTAGAATATTAGATGCGTCAATGGCACCTTCTGCTCCACCCGCACCAATAATTGTGTGCAGCTCATCTATAAACAACAGTACATTACCGTCATTCATGACCTCGTTAATCACTCTTTTAATTCGTTCTTCAAATTCACCACGATATTTAGAGCCTGCTACCATACCAGATAAATCCAGTGTAAGAAGTCGCTTATCTTTAATAGTATCCGGCACATTGCCTTCTACAATCTTAGCTGCCAGACCTTCTGTAATGGCTGTCTTACCAACTCCCGGTTCACCAACCAGACATGGATTATTCTTAGTACGACGGCTTAAAATCTGAATGACACGCTGAATCTCCACTTCTCTTCCAATAACCGGGTCAAGCTTTCCTTCTTTCGCAAATGCTGTCAAATCGCGGCTGTACTGGTCAAGGGTAGGGGTTGATGATTTGCCTTTTACCTTACCTTTATTCGCCATATATTCATTCTTGGCAACACCAACATCTTCGCCAACGGCTGTCATTGTATCAACATAAAGCTTCTGCACATTAACACCCAATGTGTTCAGAAGACGAATTGCAATACAATCTGATTCCTTAATCAGAGCTATCAAGATATGCTCTGTTCCCACCAGCCCGCTTTTTAATCTGGTTGCCTCTCTGTAGCTCTGCCCCATAATTTTCTGAGCCCTTGGTGTAAAGCTTTCTCTTTCCAGTGTAATTACGTTAGATGCCGGAGCAATGAGCTGATTAATCAGTTCGATTAATTTATCCTTATCAACACCATTTTCTTCTAATACTTCCGCTGCAACACCCGGTGCTGAAATAAGCCCAATTAACAAATGCTCTGTTCCAATATAATTATGGCGCAGCTCAAATGCTGTCTGGGTTGCACAGGCAATTGCTGTTTTTGCATGTTCCGTAAATCTTTCAAACAAAACAAATTCCTCCTGTTCATATCAAATGTCTCTTTTATTCTTCTCTTGCAAAGCTGTTATAAATCTCATCAACCATCTTATGGACTTCTTCACAGGTTACTCCTTTACAGATTCCCTGTGCCAGTACCATTTTCATGGCGGCTTCCATCTCCATTTGTGCCCTGTATTTATCTAAATCCAGAGCAATAACAGCCCCTTTTCTTCTGTCCAGCTTCAGATAACCTTCCTGCTTTAGTATGGTATAGGCCTTATTAACTGTATGCATATTAATTCCAATATTTTCTGCCAGCTCACGTACAGAAGGCAATGTCTCACCTTCCTGAAGCTGGGCAGTAGCAATACCAATAATAATCTGATTTTTCAGCTGAATATATAATGCTTCTTCGCTGTTAAAATCTATTTCAAGAATCATTCTTTCTCCTTCTCTTCTACAGTTATATTTGTTATATGCAAAGTATAACATATAGCCCTTTACAGGGCAAGTATACTTTTCCATAAAAAATGTTGCTAAAGTGACATTTTTTCCGTATAATATATGATACTAGGGTCAGAAAATCATGTATTTCATACTTGTATGAAAAGACATGATTTTAAGCCCCGAAAAACACAAGAAAGCAGCCCGGGTAGGGCGAATTTCGAATGTTTTTAAGATTACGAGAGCACGCAGTGCCTAGTAATCCGTCAGTATCATAAAGCTCCAATTCATATAAGAGAAGCGAAATAGAAAAGGTTGGAAACAAAGATGAAAATTGGTTTAGTAAGACACTTTAAGGTACATTGCCCTCATAAAAAAATGATGACATCAGAAGAGTTCAGAGAATGGTCTGAAAGATACGAACATTCCAAGGTAATTAAAAAGCCTGTGGAAATGGGTGGAACTTCCTGGGATATCTGCTATTGCAGTGACCTTCCCCGTGCCATCACTACAGCAAAGGAAGTATATAGTGGCAACCTTCACTTAGACAAGCTGTTACGTGAAGTTGACAATGCACCTTTTATTCATACAGAAAGAATACGTCTGCCTTTTGAGGTATGGCATGTATGTGGTCGTCTTGCGTGGCTTTTCAAATCTAAAAGCCAGCCTGAATCTATAAAAGACACCCGGAAACGTATTAACCAGTTTCTTGATAAAATCGATTGGGAAAAGGAGAATATTTTAATCGTATTTCACAGCTTTCTTCTTTTCAATTTCCAGCGTGAATTAAGAAAACGTGGTTTCCGCGGCGACCGTGTTATCCATGTAAAAAATGGTTTTCTCTATGAATATGTTCGTGATGAAGAATAACTCAAAAAGACAACTACTTATATGAATATAAAAAAGAAAGATAAGCAGCCTGCTTATCTTTCTTTTTTAAAAATAGTCCTTAAACATATCTAAATCATCGTCATCTTCCTTTATCTTTCTCTGTTTCTGCTTTAATAGCTGCAAAACCAAAGATACAGAAAGTGCCGCACAAATGATGATTAATATAATAATAGCTGTCATCATCTGAAAATTTGCTTCTACAATCTCTGCTGACTGTTCTGCCGTATTACCACCATAATCCGCTACATAAGGCTGTAAGGTATAGTTAACTCTGTTATACTCATAAAAACCAGTATTTCCATTTCCATCAGTTCCATATATCAGATAGGTTTCACTGTTCATGTCATCTTTTGGCATGTACGCCGTTATGGAGTTATCATCTAAACGAATACTGGTCTTCATATAGCCGTTGGGAATCATTGATTCATCTTCTAATTCCTCTACACAAAGTTTAGTATACTGAGTGATAACCTTCTTATCGCCTATCTTAGTGGCATGAACACCACTTTCCGGCTCACTGCCATCCCCTGCTATCTGATCTGTTTCCGGCAGCTTAGCTTCTCTGACTGCTATAACTGTGTATTCTTTTTTTGCACCATTAGCCGCCTCTACTGTAATGGTTATAATATTGGTTCCTGTTACAAGCTTATCATTTCCACTAATCGTAACTTCTGCATCTGCAGATTCAGCCAAAGCAGACATGGAAAGCCGGGTTACTTCATTGGGTACGGTGACTTTGTACTCTGTCACACTCTTATCAAATTTCGGAGACAGTTCCCCTTCTGCCACTATGATATTCTGTAATTCAGCCATTTTATCTGAAGTTGGTTTTTCCGTAACTTCCACTTCCTGTGTATCATCTTCCGGTTCTTCTTCTGTTTTCTTATTCACAATATTCACAGACATATTAACTGAGGATACTGACATCTGCTCCTCTGTATCTGCCAGATATACTGCCGGCTGATCGCCTACAGAAAACTTACAAGCACCTTTCTTTTTAGCTTTGAATTCTAATGTATACTTTTTACGGGTACTTGCTGCACTTCCATTCCAATCCGATATCAGCACCAGACCATCTCCGCCTGTTGTATACTTCCCACCACTTTCAAAGGACACTTTAGCCGAATCAAATACCACAAACATTTCTACATTGCCAATATCAGCTGCTGATTCCAACGTTACCATAACCGAAAAAGTATCACCTTTTAGTACTTCTTCTTCTCCTGTGGTCAGACTAACTACTGCACTGGCTGCCTGTGCTTCTCTGCATACAGCCAAAACTCCAAAAGAAAACAGAAGCAGCACCCACATAAAGCCGATTGTCTTTTTTTTCATTCTCTCTACTTTCATGGTGATGCTGCTCCTCTCTATTTCGTAATTGTAAGTCTGTAAATGTTTACATCGCCGTTTTCTGCTGTTACGACAATCTCTATTTCATTTTCACCTGTTGCCAAATCAATAATTGCACTTCCTGTATTGGAAACAGTCATCATGCTTCCATTAGAAAGCACATCAACGGATATAGTTGCATTACTGTTAACAGCAACTGCTTCCAGAATTACAGTCGTTACATCCTCTAACTCCAGAGAAAGTACATATACCTGACTGCTGCCTGCTGTTGCATCAAATGAAGGTGTCAACTGATAGTTATTCACTGTTAATGATTTTAACCAGTTATTAGGACTAGGAACACTTCCCGGTACCTCTGACTTCTCTTCCGGCATATTTTCATATACCGGTATATAAAATACTAAGGATGTATCCAGTACATTAGTATATCCATTATAAAGCTTGATTGCTTCCGAATTAGCCGCCTCTACATTTGCCATATACTGATGGGAATAAGTAGAAATTGGTGTCACATTAAATTTCTGTAAATAAATCGTATTTTGTCCACGATTGATGTACTGACTTCCAATATAAGCTGCTCCACCTACAATTGCCTTGTACTGGTTGTTCCAAGGAAGCATATAAGCCAGCTTCGCTTCTTCTGTAGACTTGTTACCCATTGCAAAGCTAAGACCATTAGCAATTGCACCGCCTGCTGCTGTACTATGAGATGCTCCGATATTGTAGAAGTTATAGTAGCCTTCATATCCGGAGAAAGTACCTGTAGCAGAACCACTTAATGTACTGCTGTTCAAAACTACTTCCTGTTTTACTCTGGTTGCAAGATGATATGGACTGACACCAGAACTCTGGGCTGCTTCCATAAAAGTCTCACCATAGGATTTTGTAACATCTGCCATCTGGGTTTCATCAAAATATGTATAATAATTATTGTATAATGGAGTATTAGCTAAAATATTTTCCACACCGCTTACATTCTCATATCCGCTCTGATACTCTAAGGTCAGGAACTGGAAAATACCACGTTCTGTCATAAAGTTTCTTGGGTCCATGTAATAAGCGATTGCTTCTTTTGAAGCAGTTACCCATGTACTTCCATCATAAACTACAAACTTATCGGCAGCATAATTGTATGCTTTTGTCTCGTAGGATTTCCATCCGTTTGCCTTATTGTTACTGATTAAGTTAAGCCCTACCTTACTTTCATTAGCAATAACCTCATCCCAGGATAAGCCTGTATGATATGCCTTGAATACCCAGGTTGGATGAGCTGCATGAAGTGTTCTTAATCCATCCTTATAGCTTTCAGGGAATCCCTGCTCTGCCAAATACGCTTCGATATCTGTAATTACTTCTCCTGTAACTACTCCACTTACATCTGTGCTGGTATCACCTGTAGAAGTATTACCATCTGTTACTGTACCGTCGCCTGTTGTAGTGCTGCCGTCAGTTACCGTACCATCGCTTGTAGAAGTATTACCATCTGCTGTACCATCACCTGTCGCAGTATTCCCGTCTGTGGATGTACTGCCGTCTGTTACAG
>CAYTGQ010000012.1:21808-27142 GCA_964437345.1 uncultured Lachnoclostridium sp.
GTACCATCACCTGTCGCAGTATTCCCGTCTGTGGATGTACTGCCGTCTGTTACAGTATCTCCTTCTGTAGAGGTATCACCACTGGCAGTATCATCTGTCGCAGTTCCTAAATCTAATGCATACTCTACAAGTTCCATATAATCACCGGACACATAACCGGTAATTGTCTCTTCTTTATATGTAAAGCTTATCTTATACCAGGTAACCTCTCCAACCTTGCTCTGGGCTTTTATTGTTACCATCTGGTCTATCTGAAGTAAAATCTTTTCTCCATCTTTTACCACCTGTGCATAGTTGGTTCCAGCTCCGGTACGAACTCGTAAATTATCTGTTGTTACTTTTCCCTGAGTTGGAACAACCTCTTTTAAAACAATATAATTAGCAGGTATAAATCCTCTGGTTAATGTGCCATTATAAACACAGTCAACCTTGAACCACTTTACTCCATCAGAAGCCTTTGTCTCTTTGGTAATCAGCACTTCTGCACCTTCCTTAAGAGTAAGTGTCTTGCCATTTACTTTCTTGTAGCTCTTTTCTGTACTTGCACCGGTACGAAGCTTGATTTTTTCCACACCATATACATTGGCAATAACCTTCTTATTCAGTGTCAGCTTAACATAATCACTTAAAATATAACCTTTTTTTGTCACTTTGTTATATGTAAAGGAAGCATAATACCATTTCTGGTCTCCATTCATAACTTCCTTGATAATCTTAACGCTTGTACCTTTTTTCAGAGAAACAGCCTTACCGCTTACAGTCAGCTTAGCATCTGTAGAAGAGGCACCCTTTCTTACATTTACACTACTTGCTATTATCTTAGCAGGAATTGACAAATTCTTGGATATTGTCTTCTTGGTTGTAGTTTCAGTGGTCTCAGTTGTGCCGGAAGATTCTGTTGTTTCTTTTATCTTTACATAATCTCCGGAAATATAACCGGTCAAGGTTTCACCCTGATATTTAAATGATACCTTATACCAAACCACATCACTTACCGTCTTTTCAGACTTAATGGTAACACTGGTTCCCTTGCTTAAGGCCACATTCGCTCCATTATGAGTAAGAACAGCCTTGTTAGTACCTGCTCCGGTTCTAACACGCAATCCATCTGTCGTAACGGTTCCTTTTGTCGCTGCACTGGCTTCCTTATGTCCATATACACCAACTACAAACGTAGTCATCAAAAACAAGCCTAAAAGCAACAGCGTGAGGCATACTGATTTCTTTTTCATGCCATTTCCTCCCTTGTACTTTCTCTTTCCTTCTGTCCGGAACTGCCACTTTTTAGACAAAACCTGACATAATTTAACATCTTGTCTACAAGTGTATCCTTCACCTATGGCACATTTGTGGCATTATCGGCTTCTTTTGATAATTTCTTTTAATTCCTCTACCGAAAAAACATAATTGGTATTACAGAAATGGCAGTTTACTTCGATTGGCTTGTTATCATCAATCATTTCCTGAATATCTTTTTTACCGATACTTACAATTGCTTTTTCTACTCGTTCCTTTGTACAGTTGCAATCATATTTTGTTGGAATCTTGTCCATAATTTCCAGACCAAATTCGCCTAATACATGGTCTAAAATCATCTCCGGTGTCATGTCAGCATCTAACATACTTGTAATAGAAGTAATTTCTCCAAGCTTTTCTTCCAGACGGCTGATGATTCTTTCTTCTGTGAATGGCATAAGCTGAATGATAAAGCCGCCTGCCTGTTTTACTGTGTTATCCTTATTCATGAGAACACCTAACGCTACAGAAGAAGGTACCTGCTCAGAGGTTGCAAAATAATAAGTCAAATCCTCTGCAATCTCACCGGATACCAGATGAGTCTGACCTACATATGGTTCCTTTAAGCCCATGTCCTTAATAATACTCATAACACCCATGTCTAACGCTCTGCCTACATCTAACTTGCCTTTACTGTTAGGAGGCAGCATAACATTTGGGTTGTATACATAACCTTTTACATTGGCACTGCTGTCTGCCGTTACAGTCAGCCCTTCAATTGGACCACTGCACTGAATCTGTAAAGTTAAAAGGTCTTTTTCTCCCTTCATCATGCTTCCCATCATGGTTCCTGCTGTTAAAAGTCTTCCCAATGCAGCAGTTGCCACAGGGCTTGTGTTATGAATGGAACGGGCATGCTCTACCAATTCCTTCGTTGTTGCAGCAAATGCACGAATCTGATTATCTGCTGCTGTTGCTCTTATAATATAATCTGACATATTACTCTCTCCTGTTTTATCTTAAATTTTCTTATTATCGTTTTAACTTTCTCTTACTCAGTTCAATTCTGTCTTCTTGGCATATCTGCCTGCTTTTTATGCTTCTTTTTCCTCAGTATAGAACTTCCCAGCCTGTCTGCCTTCTCTCGCCAGAATATAGATACGCTCACTGTCCTCTTTTGGAGGCTCTTTTGTAAATGCGTCATAAGCAGTAATAAATTCCATTCCGGCTTCAGTAAGAAGCTTTTTCACTGTTTCCAGCTCATAGGCCTTCTGATAATGAGTTTCCTGAAAGCGATAGAATACTTCGCCTTCCTGCCAGTCTTCCTCAGGCTGCTTGCCCGATTCGTCTTCTTCCTCAGCTTTCACAAAAACAGCTAAATCATACTGGTTAATACCAGTCTTTTCATCAAAATAATTATCCCAGATAAAGCTGGAATCTTCTCTATTCTCAGCAATAGTATTATCTGCAAGAATGTGCTTATATTTATAAGGGGTATTCATATCAAAAATAAATAATCCCTTAGGGTCTAAATAATTATTGACCAGCTTAAATACCTGTAACAAATCCTCTTCACTGGTAATATAATTCATACTGTCACAGATACTTACCACACCTGCTACCGTACCAAACAATTCAAATTCTCTCATATCCTGCAACAGATATAAAATATCCAATTCTTCATCCATTGCCTTTTCTCTGGCAATAGACAGCATATCCTCTGAATTATCAATGCCAATCATATCATAACCTGCATTAGCAAGAAGTTCTGTAATACTTCCCGTACCGCAGCCCAAATCCAGTACAATACCATCATTCAGACCATTTTCTTTCATTAAATCTATTAAGTATCGGCTCCATTCCTCATAAGGAATGTTGTCCATGAATTCGTCATAGACCTGCGCAAATCCTGTATATGCTTCCATAAGTTATTAGCTCCTTTTACTATATAAACAGATAAGCTTTCTTTCGTATCAGCTTATCAAACAATATCCGCTATTCGTCTTGATACTGCTTCTTTTATAATCTGCTTTGGCGAACCACTTGCAGCCGCTTCAATGCCTTCTGCCGCAAGAACCTCTTTCATGCATTTCCATGACTGTTCAAAGCAAATTCCAAATAATGCCACTCCATTTTCCAAACATGCGTTAATTGTACCATTTCAGAGCTGCTTTTTCAAGGTAATATCTCTAAGTGTCACTGTCCTAAATGCTTTTTTAACAGAGTTCTCAGTAAATAGGATTTTCCACATCTTCTTATTTCTGTTACAATTTTAATCAAACCATTACCTTTGCGTTTGCTTCATTATCAACTTTTCAAGAATCCAGATTCGCCTTTGCTTTCTGCTCTACAATCTTCTCATAAAAACAAAAGGCTGCAATTAAGTGAATCCTCCCTTTCTCCTTAATTGCAGCCAAACCATCAGCTTTCCCTGACTATACCTAATATTTATCTTTATTCGTCTTCGCCATACAGACTATCATAGATTTCATCCATCTCATCTTCATCTAACTCAATTTCTTCATAGATGACCTTACCATTCTGAAATCCCTGTGTTACCTTTACTCCTGCATCCATATAGTAGCCTTCATACAGAAATTCTGCCGGTTTTGTTGACTGTAACAGTTCCTTCAGTTCTTCAATTGCCTTTCTCATCTCTGTACTATTACTATATCCACCGACAGCACACCCGCTTGGTCCCTGATATACGCTAAAATTAAGTTCGTTGCCAGCTTCATCTTCTGCTTTAATAGCATACTCATAGGCATTTTCCAAATCTTCTGATTCAAATAATGGTTCACCAAACAATGCTCTTAATCTCCCTTGTATCTGTGATTCATTAAATTCATCAAACAACTGTAAATTGGCAAGCTTAGAGCCGCCTACATAATCATTTTCTCCCCTTAATGCTGTAAATTTGTACATTTTAATATCCTCTTTTCTTTTAATTAGTACAAAAAATCTCCAAGTGAACTATTTTCTATATTCACTTGGAGATTTTCTGCAATGTATCTTGTTAATCTAAATCACTATAATACACATGGAACATCTCCCTATTTTTAAAATCCATGCAAATCATTATAAAATACGCCTCGCATATCTATCTTCTCTGTCCCTGTACTTGGCACCCTTTTAAAGCCCATATATTCTAGACAAGTCACAATATAACGATAGTTTTCTTCTGGACAAACAGCCAAATATTGCCCTTTTTCTTCCATTTCTTTGTCTAATTCATCATAAAACTTTCGCATCTCTCTATGTTTCTTTCCCACAAAACCTGAACTTCTTCCGCACGGTGCATATTCAAGTGTATACACGAGATTCAAAATATCTTTTTCAATTTTCTCATTTATAGTAATTCCATCCTGCTCAGCCATTCCACTTATCCATTTTTGTAATAAACCAGTAAGCAGAAATGAATTGTGATTGTAATATGCTTCTGGTTCAATATAATCTGCAAATTCCGGATAGCTCAACTGGTGTCCAAATGCATTTTCCTTCATAAAATCTACTGCTATCATTGCAAGCAATACCTGATAATCATTTCCTTCTCTTTCATGCAGTATAAATCTACTTAACTCTGCTCTTTCAGCTTCCGTTAATTCTCTTAAAACCATTTTTATTTTCTCCAATCTATCTCATTTATAAATTAAGGAGTTACTAAATTCCCTAGTAAACTCCACCTTCGCATCTTTTTTCTTTTCTGGCGTAATATGATAATATATCATTCCTGGCTTATCAGGATAGGTATAATATCTAATCACTCTTGATGTATCTAATGGATATGGTAATTGTAGCAATAAACATATCTGTTTATAATCAGATGTTATGTCCGTAATATAGTAATTAGCAACATAATTATCTGTCTGCATTATATCATTATCACATAATGTTTTCAATTTATCATTAAGCTTATTCTGAAAGTTAATAACTGCAGGTAATACTCCGCCCACTACTATTGTGCTAGCCACTGAAGACAATTCTGTATTTACTGTCTTCTTCTGCTGCTCCTTGGCTTTTTCCATGATTTCATCCAGATTATCCGGCACTTCTATATTTTTTGCTGTTCGGTTTTCTGTTTCTGTCTTTATTATATTT
>CAYTGQ010000013.1:0-25591 GCA_964437345.1 uncultured Lachnoclostridium sp.
TGGCGGTGTCTTAAGATATGGTATTCCTGAATTCCGTCTTCCAAAAAGTGTATTAGATGATATTGAGTATCGTCATCTTGAATTAAAAGGAATTAAAGTTCGTCCTAACACTACTATTGGTGGTGCAATTACAATTGAAGATTTATTCCAAGATGGATATAAAGCTATTTTCGTTGGTACAGGTGTATGGAGACCAAACAGACTCCGCATCAAAGGTGAAAGTCTTGGACATGTTCACTTTGGTATCAACTACTTAAATAACCCTGACAGCTACAAGCTTGGTGAACGAGTTATTGTTATTGGTGCCGGCAATGCAGCTATGGACGTTGCCAGAACAGCAATTCGTAAGGGTACCCGTTATCTTACCTGCTTCTCTATTACAGAAAAGGTTGCTGCCAGTGAACACGAATTCAGTTATGCCCAGTTAGAAGGTGTTGAATTCCAGTTCTGCAAACGCCCTGTTGAAATTACAGACGATGGTGTTATCTTTATTGATATAGTTCAGAATGAAGATGGAAGTTTCACTGATGTAGAAGGTTCAGAAAAGCTTTATGAAGCAGACAGCATTATCATCTCAATAAGTCAGGGACCTCAGAGTCGTCTTGTTAATACAACAGATGGTTTAAAAGCAACTCCAAGAGGACTGCTTGATGCTGATGAAACAGGACACACATCAAGACCAGGCATCTTCGCTTCTGGTGACGTTGTAAATGGTGCACGTACTGTTGTTGAAGCTGTTGCACATAGTAAGATAGTTGCAGAATCCATGCATGAATATATGCAGAGTCTGCCAAAGGATGAAAACTAAATAAAGGTTATTTTAGGAGGTATTTCTTTATGAAATATCTCCTGTTTTATATTTTCACAACACAAAAGCCCCGTAAGTTCAACCTTACGAGGCTTTCATTCATCATAATATGTAATTCAGATTATGCTTCTTCTTTATCAACAACTTTGATGATACCCTTCTTAAACATAATACGGGATGTGATGATAGCAACTGGAAGCATAGCTAAAATCAAGAATCCAACCATACCTAACATGATAGATCCATAGCCCATTACACGAGCTGCAATACATATTACAGAAACGATAACTAATACAGGAATAACACCCTTGATACCACCTTTAACAACTTTGGAACCTGAACTTGTACTTGCAAAAAGACCTAAAGTCATAGAACCAAATAAAGCTGGAAGTAAGTATGCAGACATTGTCTGTACTGCTGGATGTTCGAAAATAGGACTAATTACAGATGCAAAAATAGCAGCAATTGTTAAAATTACAACTGTAACGATAGAGCATGTAGCAACACCGATAGATGCAACAACTTCACCTTCTGGTGTATTTGCTTCTTTCTTAGCTAACTTCATAGAGTTAACAGCACATGGCAACTTAAGGTTCATGATATTACCTGTAATGAATGCTAAGTAAGCAGAAGAACCAAGAATTGGTGTGTAGCTTAAAGCTTCAGAAAGACCTACAGGAATATAAATTGCTAAAATACCTAAAGTTGATACATTAATTACTTCTCCTAATGAAGGGATACAATCATAATATCCTAATACAACGAATGGTAATGCGACCATATATACTAATGCAATTACTGTACCAATTCGACCCCATTTATGAGCCCATTCCTGGAATGGATCCAATTTAACTTTCTTATTATCTTCCATTGTTTATATCCTCCTCTTCTTAGAAAATTGCAGTCCACAGCAGAGATGATAACATACCAACAATCATGGAACCAGCCATGATGAAGTTGTTAAGCCATGCCATGCCAGGTTTCCCTGCAAGTACACTAAGGATAAGTGCAACAACTAAACCAGTAACCATAACTAATGCCTGCATTGTATCACAGATGAGAAGAACTGGAACATATACTGCTAAAAGAACAAGCATAAAACATCCTGAAAGAACGCTGCTCCATCCATCTCCACCTTTAGATTTATCTACAGATGTAGATAACTTCTTACCAAAAGGAATTAAGATACAGAAACCAGCTAACATACCTACAGACATAAGAATCATAACAACACCGAACTGTTTTCCGGAAGCCATAGCTACCATTTCAGTTGTGTTAGCATATCCAAGAACAGATGCTAAAGAGCTGGCAATCTGTGTTTCAAATGAAAGAGAACCGATAACGGATAATCTCCACCATGCCCATACTGTACCTAATGCAGTTGCAAGAGCAACTAAACCGATTACGATTGAAAGAGATGGAACGATAGAGAAGATTGCAGATGATTTAATAATATCATTTACTTCTTCTTTAGTAATACCCATTTCTAACGCACGTTTTCTTGCTTTCATAAGGTAAACAACGGAAAATCCAGTGATATACACTAAGCCGATGACAACCATAGCTAAAAGCAAAGGACTGTTAATAATGTCTTTAATTGATACCATAAATTATTCTCCCTTTCCACATAAAATGTAGTATTCACCTGTGAAATTATATCTAAAAAAACATATATTTATAAATATTTTTCACAAGATTTCTTCGATAATTCTACTGCAAATTCAATATTTTGTCAATACACAATACCAATTATTGTGTATAAATTGTATATATATTGTTTAACTTTTATATTTCTTTACCTTATTCTTCTATAATTTTTCTGAATATTTCCACTGTTCCTCCTAATATTTCATCTGGAAACTCATAATTTTCTGTATGTAAGCCAGGATATCCTTCTCCATCACCAATACCAAAGAAAGCTCCCCTAGTATTTTTTAGATAATGTCCAAAATCTTCTGACCAACGGAATGGTACTTCCAAATATTTTGCCAGTATTCCATTCTTATCACAAATATTTTTCACTTTCTCTACACATGTAGTATCATTTATGGTTGCCGGAAATTCTTCACTATAGCTGATTTTATATTCTAAATGCTGTTTCTTCGCATTTTCTTTAACAAAATCTTCAATTGTTGTTTGAAGCTTTTCCAAATCCTCTTCCAGTTCACCTCTAATTGTAAGTAACAGTTCACCACGACTTGCAGATACTCCAAATGCATCATCTCCCACTGCTACCTTAATAATCGTACAAAGCACCATTTTCTTGTAATTTTCTTTTTTTAATATTTCAGGAATCTTTGTAATCAAATCTCCAATAACAAATGCTGGATTAATGCCAAGTTCAGGATAGGCTGCATGGGATGGCTTGCCAATTAACTTAATAGTCATTCCCTTTGATGCACAGGCAAAAGTCTCTTTACGAAGCAATACCATTCCTAATGGCTGTGCCGGTATGTTATGAAAACCATAGATTTCATCTACCTGTTCTTCCTCTAACATAATCTTACATTCTTTTGCCCCTTCTCCTGTCTCTTCACCATGCTGGAACAACAGGAAAACCGTTTTATCTGTAAAATTTCCCTCTAACCAAAGACCTAATCCGGCTAAGGCTGCAGAATGTCCATCATGACCACACATGTGTGCCACATAGCCTTCCGGTGAAGATACACCATCCATGTCCGCACGAAATGCAATTCGTTTACTTCCCTCTGCACCTCTTTTTACTGCATAGAACCACTTGCCCTTTTCAATAATCTCAAGTGATGTATGTTCACGCAGAAATTTTTTTAAAATTTCCTGTGTTTTTAATTCTTTTCCAGAAGCTTCTGCATTGGCATGAAGTTCTTTTCTAAGTGCTATTATTCTTTCTAATTCATGCTGTTCCATTATTATTCCCTGCTTCTATATATCCAACGTTAGCTGTATTTCTTCCTCTGCCTCAATCTTAAAGTCTTCCACCTTATCTGATGCCGGAACTGGTAAATCCTCCAGTGACTGAATTCCAAAATAACGCAAGAATTCTTCTGTTGTACCAAATAAAATTGGTCGTCCCGGAGCGTCCATACGCCCTATTTCGCAAATCAAATTGTATTCTACCAGTTTATTCACTGCATGGTCTGTCTTAACACCACGAATCGCTTCAATTTCAAGCTTTGTAATTGGCTGTTTATAAGCAATGATGGATAATGTTTCTAACAAAACATCTGTTAACACATGCTTCTTTGGTACATGAGCAATTTTGATAATTGACTCATACATAGATGCCTTTGTACACATCTGGAAAGAGCCGTCTAATTCAATAATCTGAATCCCTCTGTCTTCTTCCTCATAGCGATCCATCATATTACGGATAATTCTTCTGACTGTATCTTCATCATGTTCTACTGCAGCTGCAATTCTATCCACTTCAACAGCCTCGCCCATAGTAAATAAAATCGCCTCAATCACTGCCTCTAATTTCTTAATCTGTATTTCCACTTACTTTTCCCCTGTTCTCATATATTTTTAGCTGATAGCTACTCTAAAGCTTCTTCTTTTGCTTCGCCTGCTTTCCAGTCCTCCCAGCTTTTTCCTGTATATGTAATCATAATATCATCAAAAATAGCTTCCTGTTCAATTTTCAGAATTCCCATTTTCATAAATTCTAAAATCCCTAAGAAAGTAACAATGATATCCATTTTTGAACTTTGTTCTTCTAAAAGATTACGAAAGCTGAAATGTACATGTTCTCTGGCATATGCTTCGATGTATGCCATTTTATCTTCCTGATTAACCTCTTCCTTTTCAATTTTACCGAATTTGCTTCGGATTGGGTCAATCTTGTCCACCTGCTTCTTCATTACTGATTTAAAAATAGAATGAAGCTTGTTCAGTGTCAAGTCAGAAAGAAGTCCGTCCAGATCAATTTCTTCCTTGTAATTCTTTACTTCATCCGGAATGGAAGGACCTTTATAAACAACCTTTGCCGCATCAATCTGACGGTCTTTTAACTCATAAGACATATACTTATACATCTTATATTCCAAAAGTCGTTCTACCAGTTCTTTTCTAGGATCTTCTTCCTCTTCTTCCACTGTTTCATCTCTCGGTAACAGCATTCTTGATTTAATATTTAAAAGTGTAGCTGCCATTACAAGAAACTCACTCATAATGTCCATGTCTTTGGATTCCATTGCAGAAATATACTCCATATACTGGTCTGTAATCATTACAATTGGAATATCATAAATATTTATTTTATTTTTATCAATCAAATGAAGCAAAAGATCCAAGGGACCTTCAAAAGCTTCTAATTTTACTGGAATTCCCATCTTTTTCTACCTTTCTATAGATTATATAGAAATAAAAACATCTGTACACTAATAGTTTCAATCACACCCAGAATCATTATCAGAAAGAACATCATCTTAATGGAATAATCATTCTTCAAAATGGATATAAATTTTGAAGTAGAATAACCTGCAATCAGATTACCCATATTAAATGGCACAATTGGAAACAGATTTGCAAAAAACATTCCAAGACTTACAACTGCCATATACTGTACAACCCAAAACGCAAATATTGTAATATATTCCATCGTCCCGGCACCGACATAAAAACCAGCTATTGGTCCTAATACAAATTTACAGACCAGTGTACAGATTACAAAAAGAAAGAACAAAGAAATCAGACCAGTGTAGCCAATTAAAAGGTTGGTTTTTTTGTCCCTTACATGATATGCATATGGCTTTGAAAAACCACAATAACCTGTTACAGCAAAAATTAATCCTATCGGATCAATAAAATGCAACAGCTTTACTTTAGGATGATCTTTCTTTATTCTGCTTTTATAAATAATTGTCTTCGGTATTTCATGTAATATCATTACTATACATGCCGCTATAATTACTGCCAAAAGGCTAACCAGCTTTTCTACCATTCTATTTCTCCTCTTCCACTTGCCTATCCTATTTTACCTATAGTTCTCTGTTTTTGCAAGCATTTTAGTTAAGTAAGACATGAACTGTTTTTTAATGTAATCACCGAAATTTCGGGATTATTAAAAATTCGCAGATTAATTGTATGCGTTCCCAAGCCTCTGGATAATACCATTTGACAGTTTCCTTCTTCAAATTTACCAAAATCATATTTTGGAAATAGTTCATAAGATGGTGCAATAACCCCACCAATCCAAGGTAAAATCATAATTCCACCATGAATATGCCCAGATAATACTAAATCAGCTCCCCATCCTGCATAGGCCTTTAAATGCTCTGGATTATGTGCCAATAACAGTTGAAAAGTATCTTCTTCCGGCTTGCCTGTGAGTTCTTTTATATAGGA
Organism: uncultured Lachnoclostridium sp.; assembly: GCA_964437345.1. Lineage (GTDB taxonomy): Bacteria > Bacillota > Clostridia > Lachnospirales > Lachnospiraceae > CAYTGQ01. The sequence continues at coordinate 6,134 of CAYTGQ010000013.1, forward strand.
AGGCTCCATGTTAATTTTCCGCCATATCTTATAATGATATTTATAGTCTACCGTAATTCCTGTAATGTGAATTTTATCTTGTCCTATTTCCAACTCATAAGTCTCATTATCTAACACATGTATACCAAGATTTTTTAATCCATTTATATATTCTACAAATGTAGTTTCACATGTTTCCTCATATTTTAAAAGCTTCTGTTCATGATTTCCCAGGCTATAAAAAATCTTCCATTTCTTTGCCAATACAGTGAACAGTTCCATTGCCACATGAGTATCACAGTCTGTTTTTCCAACTATCATATCTCCTGTACACATAATATAATCCGGATTTATTTCTTCTATTTTGTTAATAAGTTTTTCATTATTCTTTCCAAACAAATTACTGTGCAAATCTGTCAAAAACACAATTCGACAGCCATCAAAGCTTTTAGGAAGCTTTGATGACTGAATTTCATAATTTTCAATTTTTAACGGTAAGTAACTGTATTTTTCTCTCACTGCTTTTCTCCTAAAAAGAATTCATACGCAACCTTTTCCAGACAATCTAAGTAAGTTGCTTTTTCTACTGCATTTTTAGCAATAATATCCACAGACCCCAGTTCTACAGAACCTCCGTCTGTCTCACTCATAGAATACACGATTTTTCCTATTTTGTCACCTGCCATGATTGGTGCCTCTATTTCCTCTGGAAGTACGACCTTTTTAGATATGTTATCCATATTCTCTCCAACCAGACAGACATGTGAAAATGGTTCTTCCACAGTCAGTTCCACCTGTTCTTCTTTTCCTTTCATAACAGAGATATACTGATTTGTAAAATCCTCATGATTATCCACATAAAGACTACAATTGGCAAATCCATAATCTAAAAGCTGAGATGCCTCTTTAAAGCGGATAGTTGGTGTTGGTGCTGCCATAATTACTGCAATTAAATTCATTCCATTTCGGGATGCTGTTGCAGACAAACAGAATTTTGCTTTGCTTGTGCTTCCTGTTTTTAATCCGGTAATTCCATTATAGGTACGAATCAACTTATTGGTATTGGTCAATCCAAATTCTGACTCTCCTTTTTTCGTTACATGAGTGATAGTATCCATCCAAACAGTAGAATATTCACTGACCTCTGGAAATCGATTTATTAACTCTCTTGACATAATTGCAATATCTTTTGCCGACGAATAATGCCCCTCTGTAATATCATCATCCAGACCACAGCAATTTAAGAAATGTGTATTTTCCATCCCAAGAAGCTGACATTTCTCATTCATTCGGGCAACAAATTCCGTTTCACTTCCTGCAATATATTCTGCCATTGCTACACTGGCATCGTTTGCACTGGCAATAACAATACATTTTAACATATCATTAACTGTCTGTGTTTCTCCTGCCTCCAGAAAAACCTGTGAGCCTCCCATACTGGCAGCATGCTCACTGACTGTTACCTTATCTTCCAGTTTAATTTTTCCAGACTCTAAAGCCTCAAAAATCAAAAGAATTGTCATGATTTTAGTTACACTGGCAAGCATTCTTTGCTCATCTGCATTTTTTTCATAAATAATCTGCCCTGTAGAAGCTTCCATCAATACTGCAGATGGTGATTCAATCTCAATTTCTGCCGCTAATACCTTCGGTGTATGTAAAACTGATAATTCTAATGTAATGGCTAAAAGTAAAACCCATGAAATAACGCGTTTTTTCCTTTTCCACAAATTTTTCATTTTGTTTTACTCCTAAAAAAGTATTATTATCCATTATATTCACAAACTCGATAAAATAGCCCTGCTATACCATACATATAGCAGGACTATCCATATTACTTAACTCAATTATTCTGTTGCTGTACCAGAAGTTTCTTCACTACTCTGAGCTTCTTCCAATGCCTTTAATTCCTCTGCTGTTAAATAGCCTGTTCCATACATTTCATCCTGTAATGCGGCCTGAACCTTTGGGAAATCAATTACTAAAACAGCTTTTCCATTAATTTTCTGTCCAGAATATGCATCATTCATTGGAACACGGAATGTTTCCAGTTCAGTCGTTCCAAGCAAACCTGCCGCAACAGATAAATAGCTTAAAATCTCTGATTTTGTCATATTCGTTGTAATAAGTGGAAGAATTTTATTGGTAACAGTTACTAATTCAATCAGATTCTTTGACTTATATTCATTAAAAATTGCATTGATTACAGTTCTCTGACGATTAGTACGACCAAAGTCATCACGTTCACCATTGATACCTTTTACATAACGTACTCGTGAATAACCCAATGCCTGATTACCATTTAAAACCTGAACACCAGACACTACCGTACGATTACTTGGATCAGAAATATAGTTTGTTGTGTTTAAATACCGAGCCTCTTCTGCTGTCAGTTCAATTTCCACTCCGCCTAATAAATCAATTACTTCTTCAAATGACTGGAAATTAACTCTGGCATATCCATCAATCTGAATCTGGAAATTTTCTTCAATGGTACTTACTAAAAGTGGTCCGCCGCCCTTTTTATATACTTCATTCATCTTACAACCATAAGTATATCCGGTTGGAACAACATAAGAATCTCTTAAAAAGGAGGTCAATGTTAATCTGTTGTATTTCTGGTTGATTGTTAATACCATCATAACATCTGAGCGGCCTCTGTCATCTGCCATTGCTTCTTCACCAATTAAAAGAATATTAATGATGTCCTTATCGCTAGGCACAATATCTTCAATGACTGTTTCATTTCCTTCTTCATCTACAACTACATTACCTTCTTCATAGTTAATCTGGTCAAGAATATAATTTCCCAGTAATACTATTGCAAGAATCGCTGCTATCATAACAATTCCTGCTATTTTCATTGCTTTCTTTTTATTCTGACTGCTTTTTTGTCCCGTTGTTGTATTTCCTTTCGTGCTGCTTCTTGTTGCACCGCTTATGCTTTCATTTCCTCCGGCTACAGAGTTTGTTATTCCTCTTTGGTCATTTCTATCATAGGAAATGGTGTCTTTTTCAAGTTCATCTGAAATCTGCTTACCGAGACTATCACTTATTTCTTTTAGCAGGCTTTCAGTTTCATAGTCCTCATCATCATATAAACGACCCATACTATTCCTCTTTTCCTAAACAATCTTATCTTTATACATAGTGTTTCCAATTTACTAATTCTAAACGTTTTGGCAACAATAGTCAATTGGTTAAATCTTAAATTTTTTGAAAGTTTTGTGAATGTTTCTGTAAAGAATATCCAAATCATTGACACTTTTCTCAAATAAGTATAAAATATGTAGAAGTTAAATTTTAAAAATAACGGCAGAAAAAGGAAGTGTCAGAATGAGTTTACATTATTTAAGAGAAGCCATGTCACCAAAGGAATTACTTACTAATTATCCTCTCCCAAAAGAACACGCACAGTTAAAAACAGAAAGAGATGCTGCAATCAAAAAAGTGTTCACTGGAGAATCTGATAAATTTTTAGTTATTATCGGACCTTGTTCTGCTGATAATGAAGATTCTGTTTGTGATTATATGACTCGTCTTGCAAAAGTTCAGGAAAAAGTTAAAGATAAAATTATTATTATCCCTAGAATCTATACTAATAAGCCACGTACAACCGGCGAAGGCTATAAAGGTATGGTTCATCAGCCTGACCCTGAAAAAGAACCTGATTTATTTGAAGGTTTAATTGCAATTCGCAAAATGCACCTTCGTGCCATTTCAGAAACACATTTATTTGCTGCTGATGAAATGTTATATCCTGAAAACTGGTCTTATCTGGAAGATCTTTTATCATACGTTGCCATTGGTGCCCGTTCTGTGGAAAACCAGCAGCATCGTCTGACTGTCAGCGGACTTGAAATCCCTTGTGGTATGAAAAATCCTACCAGTGGAGATTTTTCTGTTATGATGAATTCCTGTATTGCTGCTCAGGCAAAGCATACCTTCCTTTACAGAGGATGGGAAGTTTCTACTGACGGCAATCCTTTAACTCACACTATTTTACGTGGTGCAGTTAATAAACGAGGTGTTGCTATCCCAAACTATCACTATGAAGATTTAATGCGTCTTTTAGAAAAATATAATCAACTTAATTTAGCAAATCCTGCTACGATTATTGACGCAAATCACTCTAATTCTAACAAATGTTTCTATGAACAGCCTAGAATTGTATCTGAGGTTCTGCATAGTCGTAAGGTAAATAAGGATATTCATAATCTGGTAAAAGGTGTTATGGTAGAAAGTTATATCGAAGAAGGTAATCAATCCATTCATGATCATATTTATGGTAAATCTATCACAGATGCCTGCCTTGGTTGGAAAGATTCTGAAGCTTTGATTTACAAAATTGCAGACAGTATTTAAAATGAAAGACAACTGCTATGGTTATACAAGCCATAGCAGTATTTTTTTGAATATCCATGAGTTAATATAAGCTTCCGAAGCACATCCTATCAGGAGAATTCCCATCAGAACTACTATAGATGGTAATTGTTCCCAAAACAGTTTCTTTTTTAATCCCTGAATACCAATATAATAATTTTTATGTATTATAGCTATCATAACAGGTACATAAAACAGCACTTGTGGAAATCCATATACTATTCCCAGAAGAATTCCTTTCCCACCAAATTTCATCAGCATACTTCCAAAAAGAAAACCACTGATAAATCCTTTATAAATCAAAAAAACAATCAGATATGGAATTCCTAGAATTGAGATGCCAAATAATACAAGAAGAAAAAAACTCCTAAATTCTGTTAAAATCACTTTTTTAAACAGTTGCCCCTGTTCTATTTCATATACTGTTAAATTTTCTATTAAATTATCATAAAAAACACGAATATATTCTGCAAAATATTTCTGAAATCCCAAGGAAATACCTATTCCTATCAGAAAGCCCAATACAAAAAGTATTATTACCCCTTTTAAAAATCCCATCTTTTCTATTTTTTCTTTCATATGCCACTTCCTATCTTATTTTCTTATAAAAAACTAAGCTGTGCCTGTATTACAGACACAGCTTATAACTAAAGCCTTTATAACATATGAAAAAATAACGCTGACTATAACCCAAATTTGGACTTGTATGCCAAAATTGCTGAAATAGTCTTTCCATCCTCTATTTTCCCTTCAAAAATCATCTGAGTCAGTTCATCTATAGTATATCTTTCCACGTTAATGAACTCATCTTTATCCAGATTCTGTTTAGATGGAATCAGGTTAGTAGCATAATAAATATCTATTTTTTCATTACAGAATGCAACTGTTGTATACATATTAATCAGATGTTCCACATGCTCTGAGCGATATCCTGTCTCTTCTTCTAATTCTCTCGTGGCACAAACCTTTGTATCTTCTCCTGGTTCAAGACCACCTGCCGGAATCTCCAGTGTATCTCTGTCAATAGCATTACGGAACTGACGAACCATCAGTATTTTACCATCTTCATCTACCGGCACAATGGCTGCGGCTCCTTTGTGCTTAATAAAATCCCATGTTGCTACATTTCCATTAGGAATCTTAACCTTATCTGCATAAAAATCAACAATAACACCCTTATGCATTAATATGCGGTCGAGACGGCTGTATTCTTCCATTGATGCGGTTTGTTTCTCTTTTCCATTTTCCATAGATTAACTTCTCCTAACGTATCTTCTTCAAAAATAAAATCATGCAAAGCAATGACATTTTTAGTTATAGTCTGCGGCAGTACCACCGACATGCCCCGAATACTTGTAATCTTATAAGCCCCTTCAACCGGAAGCCGCAATGTTTCCAGTTCAGCACCTCCCATATTAACAAGAGCTGTAACATACTCAATACACTGTGTTCTGGTCAGATTAGTTGTCACCAAACCAAGCATTTCTGGTAATAATCCAAGAATATCTGTTAAGCTTTTGCTCATCATCTTATTATAAATAGCTGTTAACAAAATACGATGTCTTTGGGTTCTTCCAAAATCTCCTGACTGATTACCATTAGGAACATAACGAACCCTGGCATATCCAAGAGCCTGATTACCATTTAATGTAATTGTCCCAGCGTATACATTGCGATTATATTCCTCTGAAATATAGTTGGTTGTATTGAGATAGTCTGCTTCTGCCTGTGAAAGCTTAATTGTAACTCCACCAATCCGGTCAATGATATACTCAAAAGAATCGAAATTTACCAGCACATAGCCATCAATTTTTAAATCAAAATTCGTTTCAATGGTTTCTACCAAAAGAGGCATTCCGCCACTATGATAAGCCGCATTCAGCTTGTTATCACTATATCCCGGAATCTGCACATACATATCTCTCATTAACGAAGTAAGTTTTATGGAATTCGTATCCAGATTCAATGTTCCAATTAAAATTGCATCTGTTCTTCCTCTGTCATCAAAGATACCTTCTTCTCCTGCAATTAAGATATTAATTACATTTTCTTCCTTACGCAGAGTATTCTTTCCGTTCCACGAAACATCTTCCGGATTAACTGTTTCCAATCCGGAAGCATCCTCACCCTCTTCTATTTCAAAGGTTTCTTCTTTTTTTATTACGTCTTCCTCTGTTTCAAAATGCATTCTACTATATAAATAGTCGACGTAAATACTGATACTCAATACTATAACAAGTATTCCAGTCAAAATACAGAGAAGAACTCTTAACCACAAAGGCAAAACAGGTCTCTTCCTTTTTATTTTTCTCCACTTCATTCTACTGCCTCTGTCTATTATTTGGTTGCTTCGCAGAAGTTCTTAAGAGTTGCAACTACTACATCAAACACTCTCTTAGTAGAAGAAATGCTCAAACGTTCTTCTGTTGTATGAATATCATGCATATTTGGTCCAATAGCAATAATATCCAGGTCATTCATCTTTTCTGCAATGATTCCACATTCCAGACCTGCATGAATAGCTTCGATTTTGATATCTTTTCCTGTTACTTCACGATAAGTATTTGCATAAATATCTCTTAATTTAGAATTCTTCTTATATTCCCATCCCGGATATTCACCAGTATACGAATAACTTCCACCAAGGAAGGTTATCAGCTGTTCCAGCTTATCACTTAAAAACCATTTATAAGAACGAAGAGAACTTCTTACACTAAAGTCAGCCTCCAATCCTGCATCTGTTACTTTAAGAATTCCTAGATTTAAAGAACTTTCAACAAGACCAGCAATGTTTGCACTCATAGTCTGAATTCCATTTGGAGTATTCACAAGGAAGAAAATCACTTTTTCTTTGGAAGCATCATCCATTACAGAATATTCCTTCTGTTCACCCTGAGAAATTAAAAAATTCAAATCTGGCTCATTGGTTCGATATTCATTTTTATATTTTTCACCTAAAAATTTAATCTCATTAATAAAATTGTATACCTGCTCTTCTGCCACTACAAACTCAATCTGTGCTTCTCTTGGAATGGCATTGTTTTTGCCACCACCGGAAACAGAAATCAAATCAAAGGAAAGCTTCTTTAAGTCTAACAATAATCTGCCGGCAAGAATATCTGCATTAACACGATTCTTATCAATTTCTGCACCAGAATGTCCCCCTAAAAGCCCTTTGATTGTAACAGTAAGCTTTTTGCCTTCTACTTTTTTATAAGAAAGTGGCAATGTACAATGTGCTGCCAAACCACCAGCACAGCTAGTGATTACAACATCTTCCTCCTCTGAATCCAGATTAATCATATATTTTGCCTGTAAACCAGATGCATCTAACGCTGTTGCACCTAATAATCCAATTTCCTCATCAGTTGTAATAATAACTTCCAGTCTTGGATGTACAAGACTGTCATCATCTAAAATTGCCAAAGCACAGGCAACTGCAACACCATCATCCCCACCAAGAGTTGTTCCATTAGCAAAAATATAGTCATCTTCAACCTTAAGTTCAATTCCATCCTTTAAGAAATCATGTTCAATTTCTGCTTTCTTTTCACAAACCATGTCCATATGTCCCTGTAAAATCATTGTAGGACAGCTTTCATATCCAGCAGATGCTTCCTTTGTAATGATTACATTTAACGCTTCATCCTGCACATAAGAAAGATTATGTTCTTTTGCAAAATTAACCAGATAATCACTAATCTGCTGATTATTACCAGAACCTCTTGGAATATTGCTGATTTCCTCAAAATAATAAAATATCTTCTTATAATCAATTGCTTCTAATACCATAATTTTCCCTCCTAAAATTGTTATATAGTTAATACGCCATGCTTAAGCTCGCATCCGCAGCTCTGTTGCTTTTCCGCTGCTTCGCAACCAGATGCTCGCTTAGGGCTTATTAGTTTTTAAATGAATGGATAGGAGCTGGAATTCTTCCACCACGATTTACAAAATCGTCACATGAGAACTGGTTTACCGGCATAATTGGTGCATATCCAAGTAATCCACCAAATTCTACGGTTTCTCCTACACCTTTTCCAATAACCGGAATCAAACGCACAGCTGTCGTCTTCTGATTAATCATACCAATTGCCATTTCATCTGCAATAATACCGGAAATTGTAGTTGCTTTTGTATCTCCTGGAATTGCTACCATGTCAAGACCTACCGAGCATACACAAGTCATTGCTTCTAATTTTTCTAATGTTAAAGCTCCTGCAATTACAGCATCAATCATATTCTGGTCTTCACTGACTGGAATAAAGGCTCCACTAAGACCACCTACATAGGAAGATGCCATAACTCCGCCTTTTTTAACCTGATCATTAAGAAGTGCTAAAGCTGCTGTTGTCCCTGGTGCTCCTGCTCTTTCCAGTCCCATTACTTCAAAAATCTCAGCAATACTGTCTCCAATAGCCGGCGTTGGTGCCAAAGATAAATCAATAATACCAAATGGAATATTCAGACGTCTTGATGCTTCCTGGGCTACCAACTGACCAACACGTGTAATCTTAAATGCTGTCTTTTTAATTGTTTCACAAAGAACACCAAAATCCTGTCCTTTTGCCTCTTCTAAAGCAACCTTAACTACACCAGGTCCACTAACGCCAACATTAATAATAGCATCTGTTTCCGTTACACCATGGAAAGCTCCTGCCATAAATGGATTATCATCCGGAGCATTACAGAATACAACTAATTTAGCACAACCTAATGAATCTCTGTCCTTTGTTTCTTCCGCTGCTTCTAAAATAATATCACCCATCAGACGAACAGCGTCCATATTAATACCTGTTTTTGTGGAACCTACATTAACAGAACTACAGACACGTTCTGTCTGTGCCAATGCCTTAGGAATGGAACGAATTAAATATTCATCACTTTTAGTCATTCCTTTGGATACCAGTGCAGAAAATCCGCCAATAAAATTTACCCCTACTTTAAGAGCTGCTTCATCTAATTTCTTTGCAAGATAAACAAAATCATCCGAACTCTTGCAACATCCAGCTCCCACTAATGCAATTGGGGTAACAGAAATTCTTTTATTTACTATTGGAATACCGTATTCCTTTTCGATTTCTCTTCCTACTTTTAATAAATCCTTTGCAGTTTCGGTGATTTTTTTGTAAATTTTATCACCAGTTTCTTCTAATGTAGAGCTGGCACAATCCAAAAGACTAATACCCATAGTAATGGTTCTTACATCCAGATTTTCCTGCTCAATCATTTTATTCGTTTCAAATACTTCAGTAATGTTAATCATGATTAATCCTCTCTAACTAAATTCGATGCATTTTATTGAAAATTTCTTCTCTCTGAGCTTTAATTGTACAATTAATGCTTACACCTAATTCCTCCAGCTCATTAGCAAATACTTCAAATTCCTTTGGCATATTATCAAGACTTACAATCATCATCATATTGAAAAATCCCTGACGAATAGTCTGTGAGATATCACAGATACTTACATTATTCTCTGCCAGATAAATAGCTACCTTGGCCAAAATACCAGCATCATCTCTTCCTACTACAGTTACTATTGCTCTTTTCATCATATATCTCCTTTGTTTTATGAATTTCAATACTATACTAATATCTAAACTGCTCTAGCAGTCTATAGAAACTAATGGAGAAATCTCATCCCGTCTGGCTATTTCCAGTTGAAAATCAAATTCTTCCAAAATTCCACACTTTTCCAACTCATATTTTACTGTCTCATAAGCCAAATCAGGATAATTGTTTTCTTTACTCAAATGCCCAAGAAAGATATGTTTTAGTCCCTTATGCATCAGCCTAGCCAACAGTTTTCCTGATGTATCGTTGGATAAATGACCATAATCCCCTAAAACTCTTCGTTTTAAAGAATACGGATAGCTTCCAACCTGAAGCATATTCACATCGTGATTAGCTTCTAAAAGCAGGATTTCACAGCCTGTAAGATTCTTAATGATGTAATCATCATAAGTTCCTAAATCTGTGGCAATTCCTACTTTATGTTTTCCCTGACAAAATGTATAACATACAGGATTTCTGGCATCATGGTAAGAAGAAAACGGAGTTACTTCAATATCATTTATAAAAAAGGACACATCTGGTTCAATAACATGAAACAACTCCTCTTCAATTGCTCCAAGACTGCTTATTCTTTTGATTTCTTCAATGGTTTCCCTTGTTCCATAAATTGGAAGCTTATACTGTCTTGCCATAACACCCAGCCCTTTAATATGATCTGAATGTTCATGAGTTACTAATATTCCCTCTATTGATAATGGAGAAATACCAATGATATCTAATCCCTCCACAATCCTCTTTTTACTTATTCCCGCGTCCACCAGAATATTGGTTTGCCGGGTTCCTACGAAAATACAGTTACCACTGCTTCCGCTTGCAATACTACACAATTTCATCCTCACTAAACTCCTGTTTCTACTGCCAATACAATCTGATAACATCCCCATTCTGAATGGCTGCTGTAAACTGTGCAGGCTCTCCATTCAATGTAACTACCAGTTTTTCTCCCTTGGCTTCTTTTGTATCAAACGGATAGAAATCCAACACATCTACTAAAATATAACTACGTTTATTAGAAAGCATAACTTCACTGTCATTTACAGTAACATAAATATTAACTGGTGCATTTTCAATGCTTTCTTTAATATTTTCAACCTCAGTTCTTGTATCGATTACTTCATTATTTCCAGCGATTTCACTGGAAACTGTAAAGTTCTCATAGACTTTTTCATATAAAGAAGCTTTTACATTATTTACATAAATCTCTCCCTCATAAGGTAAATCCATGAAATCAAGAAGCTGGTCCAGTGTATAATAATTCAAAATCTGGATTTCATCATTTTCTTTAATATTGTAATATCCTGTTACCAGTTCTCCATTAACAGTTACAAATTTAGGACATACAATCTTTTTCTGGTTAAAGAAGAAAGAAATTGTACCACTATATTCAGGAAGCTGGCGAATTTCACAAACAGCCTCTTTTCCCTCTGTAGAAAACTCAATTTCAATCACATCATTAGAAACGATTTCAGTATTGATACCAGCAGGTCTGTCATTCAAGGTTACAACAGCTGCTTCACCAAGATGTCCCCTAATAAAACGTGGCTTACCATCTACAGTAAAGTTAAGAGCTTTTCCTCTTCTTGGGAACAGCATTTCATTCTGAATTCCCATCTGGATTGCCGCATCCACAATAGTCAATTTATTGTTATCATATAGCTTAATTCTTTCTCCATTTACATTAACAAATATAAAGTTGTTTTTCTGTTCATAATAGTTAAGACAGATACCAACCGGTGTTACCAGTAAAGAGTCTTTCTTAACATCGCCTTCTAAAAATTCAACTAGTCCAAGAACCTCTTCACCTCGAAGAGCGACACGTTCTCTTGTAATCTTCAAAAAGTCTGCTAAAGAATCTGTAAAGCCTGGTATTTTACCGCCTCCACCTACAATGAATACTGCACTGACTGCTTTGCCGCCATTGAGTTCTTTGATTTTTTCTGCGATCTGCTTTGTAATACCCTGAACAGTATCCTTTGTCTTTGCAAGAACTTCCTTACTGTCCAGTTTATGAGTAAGTCCCATAATGTCCTTATAACTGACATTCTTTTTCTTTCCAAGTTCTCGTTTTAATTTTTCAGCTGTCTGAAAATCGGTAAGATATTCTTTTGCCAGATATTCTGTTACTTCATCTCCTGCCTGCGGAATCATACCATATGCCACAATACTTCCATCTTTTGTAATACAAATATCGGAAGTTCCAGCCCCAACGTCCACTAATGCAATATTAAGTAAACGGAACTTTTCGGGAATGGCGACGTTAATGGCCGCAATTGGTTCCAAAGTAAGATTTGCAACATAAAGTCCAGCTCTTTCCACTGCACTGTAAAGGCCATCAATTACTTCATTTGGCAGGAATGTTGCTAACAGTTCCGTAGAAATACGATATGCTTTATGACCTTCCAGATTAGAAATCACATTATCATTTAATTTATATCTGACTACCGTATATCCAACACAGTAAAAATTAACTTCTTCCTGTTTTTTCTTGTTTTCATCCCTGATTATTTCATAGGCTTTTTCTACCCCAAGCATATTAAGGGAGTAGATATGTTCATCAGTAACTGTAGTTTCCTCTGAAAATTCATAATCCACAGAAACTGTAACCGTTTTAAGCACACGACCAGCGGCTGCAATACAAACATCATTCAGCCTTTTTCCAATGGTTCTTTCTAATTCTCTTTTTACCAGCCCAATACTTTCTGAAACCTTGTTAATATCATGAATCTGTCCATCCAGCATGGCTCTTGTATCATGCTCCCTTACTACATGGGATATTACCTTAAAATTATTGGTATTTTCCTTATACCCAACTGTACCAACAATGCTTCTGGTTCCGATATCCAAACCAAATACTAAATTATCCGGATACTTGCTTTTCTCCATGAAGTTTTCCTCCATATAATCATTATCTTAATAGTTTACCACACTTACTGCTTTTACACTAGTAGCAAATCCAGTTTTCTTTTTACATTTTCAATTGCTTCATTGTTCTCAATAATCTGATCTGCATATTTCAAAAGTTCTTCTTCAGGCATTTGTTCTTTCATAATTGCTGTTATCTTCTCATCAGAATAACCTCTGGAGGACTTCAAACGCTGTCTGCGAAGCTCTTCTTTTGTTGTCACTACCCAGATTTCATCACAGATTCCCTGATATCCTGTCTCCAGAAGAATGGCTGCTTCTATGATAAAATACCTGCATTGTCCACTTTGTCTTTCTTTCTGTATGACATTTTCAATATAATTGCGAACAAAAGGATGTATAATTCCATTTAATGCCTCTAACTTACTTCCATCTGCAAATACAATTTCTGCAACTTTTTTTCGATTTATTGTCTGGTCATCATTTAAAATTTCTGTTCCAAACAAGGTTATAATATGATTGTAGGCAGTCTGTCCGGGTTCCATGGCAAGATGTCCAACTTCATCCGCTTTTATTGCTTTTACATAATCTCTATCTTCCGCCAGTGTAACAACCGTAGATTTTCCTGTTCCTACGCCACCTGTAATTCCAATTATTTTCATTTATTTTGCCTCATACCAGTTACTTCCCTGATTAATCTCAATTTCCAAAGGTACACTTAAAGTAGCTGCATGATACATCTGATTCTGTATAATTGCCCGTACTTCTTCAATCTCATCTTTATGAGTCTCAATCAGCAATTCATCATGTACCTGTAGCAATAACTGCGATTTCAGATTTCTCTTTTTTAATTCCTGATTAACTCTTAACATCGCAATCTTGATAATATCTGCTGCTGTTCCCTGAATTGGTGAATTCATCGCAATTCGCTCTCCAAAAGAACGCTGCATAAAATTACTGGAGGACAATTCCGGAATCGGTCTTCTGCGGTGATAAACAGTCTCTACATAGCCATTTTTCTTTCCATTTTCCACCAGTTCATCTAAAAATTCTTTTACTCTTGGATAGGTTTCAAAATACTTTTTAATATAACCTTCTGCTTCTTTTCTGGTAATATTCAGGTCCTGTCCTAAACCAAAAGAGCTGATTCCATAAACAATACCAAAATTTACTGCTTTTGCATTACTTCTCTGGGCACTTGTTACCTCAGCAAGCGGAGTATGGAACACCTGTGAAGCAGTAATTCTGTGAATATCCTGTTCTTCCCTATAAGCATTGATTAATGTCTCGTCCCCTGACATGGCTGCCAGTACACGAAGCTCAATCTGTGAATAATCCGCATCTAAAAACACATAATTTTCTCTTGGAATGAATACTTTTCGGATTTCCCTTCCAATTTCCATACGGATTGGAATATTCTGAAGATTTGGCTCTGTACTACTGATACGACCTGTTGCAGTAATTGTCTGGTTAAATTTGCCATGGATTCTCTGGTCTGCATCGCTGATAAAAGCTGCTAATCCATCTGCATAAGTAGATTTTAGTTTTGTAAGCTGTCTGTATTCCAGAATCATACCTACAATCGGATCTTCCGAACGAAGCTTTTCTAATATATCTGCTGAAGTTGAATATCCAGTTTTTGTCTTCTTACCAAATGGCAGCTTCAGTTTTTCAAACAAAATAACTCCCAGCTGTTTTGGAGAATTGATGTTAAACGTCTCTCCTGCCAACTCATAAATATTCTTTTCCAGAACAACAATCTGTTTTTCCAGCTTTTCACCATATTTCTTTAATTCTTCACGATTTACCATAATACCTCTATATTCCATATCATACAAGGTATATACCAGAGGCATTTCAATTTCCCAGAATAAGGATATCATCTGCGTCTCTTCTAATTGTTCTAAAATAGGCTTCATACCTTTCTGTGCTACATAAGCTTCATAGCACGCATATACAGCCAGTTCCTTTTTCTGCTCTGTAAACACTTCTTTTAATGACTTTTTGCCAAATAATTCCTGATAGGATGGTACTGTAATTCCCAGATAATCCCTTGCAATATCTTCAGCCGTATAACTATCCTTTAACGGATTCAAAAGATATGCTCCCACAGCTAAATCCATTACCTGACTGCACTCCTGTACCGGCAGAATCTCAAGCTGGTCTTTTAATCCCAAAATGCCAAGTCCTGAAAAATCTCCTTTCTGATGATTATTTAAGTCAATCTCTTTTGAACATGTTTTTGCAACCTTTGTAAGCTGTTCTAACAGTACCTCTTCTGTAATATCATTTTCCAAAAGAACTGCCCATGCTTTTTCACCATCAGATACACCTATACCAAGAAGTCCTTTATTATCCGCCACAGGCAGTGCAAACAAGCTGTATTGTCCACTTTCCTCCATGGCAAATTTGCTCTTATTATCAATAGGCAGTTTTAAAATAAAAATTCCAAGCCCGCATCCATTATCTTCCTTTTTCTCACAAAGCTCATCAAAAAGCTTTTCTGCTTCCTGCTTCTTATTAATAATATGGAAAGCTTCCTCTAAATTACTGTCATGACTCATTGGTGCTTTAAAACGTGCAAGAATATTTTTGAATTCAAGCTTTTTCACCAATTCAAATGCTTCCTGAGTATAGAAATCCCGCATAACCAAATCTTCGTTGTTATATTCTAATGGTACTTCTGTACAAATTGTAGCAAGCTTCTTACTTAGTATAGCCTGATCATAGTTTTCTCTGAAATTTTCTCTTGCTTTAGGCGGTTTAACCTCTTCAATATGCGCATAAGCATTTTCTACCGAACCAAATGTACTGATAATATCTGTAGCTCTCTTTTCTCCTATTCCCGGTACCCCTGGAATATTATCAGCAGTATCACCCATAAGCCCTTTTAAATCAATAATCTGCAAAGGCTCTACTCCATATTTTTCAATTACATCAGACTTGTTATAATCCTCAATTTCTGTCCCGCCACGCTTAGTTTTAGGAATACGGATTTTAATCTGTTCTGAAGCAAGCTGCAACAAATCTCTGTCACCTGAAACCAATGAAACATCCAGTCCAGCCTTTTCACTTCTTTTTGCAATGGTTCCAAGAATATCATCTGCTTCATAACCTTCCATAGTCATAACCGGAATCTGCATTGCTTTTAATAATTCCTGTAATACCGGAATCTGCTGACTCATTTCCGGTGGCATAGGATTTCTTGTCCCTTTATATGCATCAAACATCTGATGACGAAAGGTCGGCTTTTCCTTATCAAATACAATTGTAAAATATTCTGGCTTTTCCTCTTCTAAAATTTTAAACATAATATTTAAAAATCCATAAATTGCATTGGTATGAAGCCCTTCTGAATTACTCAGATCCGGTACACCATAAAATGCACGATATAAAATACTATGTCCATCAATTAATACTATTTTTCTACTCATTTTCTCCTCATTTCTGCACTACTGCGCCTCACTTATAAAATAAATATTCCTATGACAATTGCAATTATCACAAACAGCACATGTTTTTCAATTCGATTTCTTTTGGTCTTCCTCAACTTATCTTTCGATTTTTCCAACTCCCATTTTAAATCAATCTGATAATTAGTATGCTCATATTCCAAATTTTCTTCCAATATCTGCATAGCTGTATGCAGCGTATAGTAAACCTCCAGTTCTTCTCTACAGACACTACAGTTTTCTATATGCTCTAAAAACAGTTCTAACTGTTCCATATTCAGTTTTTCCTGAACAAATAACGAAATGTTATTCTGAGTTTCTTTACAATTCATTGAATCAGCCTCTGTTTCTTCTCGTATAAAACAATATAATTATATTTTCAAAAATGTAATAAAGAAATAAACTGTCACAAGTAATTCTACACCAATTTGGGGCTGAAATCCACTTGTTTTTTGTACAAATTTCCAATATTTAGGGGAAATTCTTTTTATTTTTACAAATATTACATGCCATTTTATCAAATTTTTATTTTTTCTTATTTTTCTCTTTACAAATAAAATTCTCTCGTATATAATACAAAACGGATTAAATGCGGATGATGCCTACTGAAAATATCAGAGCTATTCTGATAGCCGAAGGAGAAAGGATATAGATTGCCAGTCTATATAGGAAGCTCTCAGGTTCCGACAGCAGGTTGACGCAATTCTGGAGAGAGTGTTTTAGTACACCACCGAAGATGAAATTTATCAATAATTACACACGCTTCAAGCTGTGTTAATGATGATAAAGAAGCTTTCAGGTAAAAGGACAGAAGAATGGCACGACTGTACATTAATTATATGTACAGACAGATAGTAGTGCTTTTTTCTGTTTTTTTGTGCCTTTTTTTTAATAGTAGTTTACACGATTATTGAAAAAAATGATATTCATTGCACATATCAGAAAAGCTTGCTAAAATAATTTTTAATGATACATAACAACAAAAAACAACAAAAAAACAAGAGAGGTAAAAAATTATGGTTTTTATTAAAGGTATTGGTGCCTTAATTATCACATTAGTGCTTTTCTCAGTTTTCACTCTTAAATTTCCAAAGGGTGATGCTGCAATGGGCGGTATGGCAGATGCTGCTGTTGCTACATTCTTAGTAGAAGCTATCTTCAAGTATATTTGTGGCGATTTCTTTGGCATCGCATTTCTCGGTGAAGTTGGTGCTGTGTCTGGTGGCATGGGCGGTGTTGCTGCTGCTGCTTTAGTAGGTCTTGGAATGGGTACAAATCCTGTATTTGCACTTGCTTCTGCCGCTGCAATCAGTGGATATGGTATTTTACCAGGATTTATCGCTGGTTACATTTTACATTTTGTTATGAAACTCGTTGAAAGATATTTACCAGAAGGTCTTGACGTAATCGTTGGTGCTTTGGTTGCTGCAAGTCTTGGACGTTTTATCGCTATGACAGTTGACCCATTTGTTACTGCAGTTATTGCTACTGTTGGTGATTCTATTATGGTTGCTACAGAAGCATCTCCACTCTTTATGGGCTTCATCCTTGGCGGTTTAATGAAGGTTGTTTGTACAGCTCCACTTAGTTCTATGGCTTTAACAGCTATGTTACAGCTTACAGGACTTCCTATGGGTATTGCTGCTATTGCATGTTTCGGCGGAAGCTTCACAAATGGTACTGTATTTGCAAAACTTAAATTTGGTGACAAATCCAAAATCCTTGCTGTTATGTTAGAGCCATTAACACAGGCAGATATCGTTACTAAGAACCCTATTCCAATTTATGGAAGCTGTTTCATTGGTGGTGGTCTTGCTGGTATTGGTGCCGCAGCCCTTGGTATCATAAACAATGCTCCTGGTACTGCTTCTCCAATTCCAGGTTTAATTGCACCATTTGCGTTCAATCCGCCAGGAAAAGTAGTTTTAGCTTTAGTAATTGCTGCTATTGGTGGTACGATTGGTGGTCTTATCGGCTCTACAATCTTCAAGAAATTTGCTAAAGTACCTGAAACAAATGCATAATTAATTTAATATGATTTAGTACATATTTTTAAAGGGACGAAGTTATTAAGACTTCGTCTCTTTTTGCTTCATCCCATACTCTTCTCAAAACACTACTATTTATCCTTTAAATTCTTCCATTTTTTCTTAAATTATAGTTGCATTTTAAAGTTGAATGTGCTATCATGTTAATGTTGAGTTGCAGTTGTGGCGGAATGGCAGACGCAGCAGACTCAAAATCTGCCGGGAGCAATCTCGTGTGGGTTCAAGTCCCACCAGCTGCATAAAAAAGTCTTGTAGAATTTCTACAAGACTTTTTTATATATCAAATATAGCTTTCTAATATTATGAATCATATGCCAATTTTTCCAGCTCTTCACGATTCAATATCGTTATCTTCCCTCTCTTTACTTCTACTAATCCTTCTTCTGCAAAATATTTAAGCATTCTGGATATTACTTCTCTTGCTGAACCCAAATGTCTTGCTATCATTTCCTGAGTCATCTGGAAGCTGTCACTATCTTCAATAGCAGCCTGTTCCAACAAGAAAATTGCCAGCCGTTTATCAAAGCTCATAAACAACACCTGATCCACAATCCACATCACATCAGAAAATCTGGATGCCAGTAATTGATTACTGAAATTTGCAACTGCCAACACCTCTTCAGACAGCTTTTTAAATGCAGGTGTCGGAATCAAATAGCTTTCCGTCTCTTTTTCTGCCTCTACAAATATGTCGAAATTGATATTTTTCATCATGCAGGAAGCTGAAAAGATGCAGACATCTCTTTCAAATAAACGATATAAAGTAATCTCTTTACCTGATTCAGATATAATAAATACTCTTACCTGCCCTTTTTTTATCAGAAATAAACCAGAACAGTCATCGGAACCTGCATGAAGTGTCTCTCCTGCTTTAAAATGACTTATACGGCTTAATGTATCTAACATTTGCTGCTCTTTTACTGAAAGTTCTTTATAAAAACTCAAATTATCTTCAAAGTATTTTTGCATTTCTACATCAAACATAAATTACAATTGCCTTTCATACTCTTTCTGATATTTTAACATTTTCTCCCCTAAGAAGCAACAAAACAAAAGCCTGAGTTTCCGCATTTTTTATACATCACATAATGGGGCGTTATCTTGTAATATATGAATATGATTTTTCATTGAACTTTTATAAAGGTCAGCTTATGCCT
>CAYTGQ010000014.1:0-23408 GCA_964437345.1 uncultured Lachnoclostridium sp.
GAATGTTCACCATGCGCATGTCTCAGAACCCGAATGTGCTGGATCTCATGTGCTGCATCCCTATGGAAGATGACTTTGATGGCCCTGAGCGAATAGAATTTGCCGAGACCCCTGCCCTGTGCATCTTTTACCGTGGACCTTACGAAGGAAGTGGCACGGCGATCCGAGCGTTGGCAACACATATGAAAGAAAACAACATTCAAGCTATGGGACCATTTCGCTCTATCTATCTGGAAGGTCCACCTAACCGTGGTGATAACAGTGCCGATTACATTACGCAGATTGCTGTACCGGTTAAGAGTCTTTTTTTAGATTAATTGCCATTAATCTGCTGGTTAAAAAATAGAAAAACCAGATACCTTTCATTTCCGAACTGGTACCTGGTTTCTTTTTACTTTTTTCCACAACATTTAGAGACATCCGAATTTATTTATGATATGGTTCATTCTTCATAATTCGATACCCTCTATATATCTGCTCCAGCAGTATCATTCGCATCATCTGGTGTGGGAATGTCATTTTTGAAAAACTTAATTTAAAATCAGCCCGCTTTAATATTCTCGCATCTAAGCCCAATGAACCACCAATTACAAATATAATATGGCTGGTTCCATCAATTCCGAGCTTTTCGATTTTCTGGGAAAGTTCTACGGAATCTAACTGTTTTCCTTCTATGGCAAGTGCAATGACATAAGCGTCATCTTTGATATATTTTAAAAGACGCTCGCCCTCTTTTTCCTTAATCTGTAATTCTTCTGTTTCACTAGCATTATCTGGTGTCTTTTCATCTGGAACTTCTACGATTTCCAGCTTGCAGTAACGGCTCAAGCGCTTGGAATATTCCGCAATTCCATCATTAAAATACTTTTCCTTTATTTTTCCAACTGTCAATACAGTAATTTTCATATCTTCCCTGCCTTCCTTCTTATCCTTTTACACTTTCCTAATAAACTCTTTCAGAATTATAAAAAAAACTTAATAATTGTTTTTCTTTTTTTACAAATAAGTCACATAATGAACACAATTTATGTTTATAATATCTCTTGAAAGTATGAATAGTACTTTCAACTCCCACCCTATTATACGCTTTGGTAAAATGTGAAAACAATTACCGGGAAGAGGCTGTACATTTATTTGTACAGCCTCTTCTTTTTATTTCTATTTTTCTTCCCCTTCTTTTGGACGCTGTGTTTCTTTTACAGCTTTTACCGTACGAATCATATTATTCTTCGCATCTAAAATATGGAAGCGATAACCGCCATAAGACAATACTGCTTTTTCTTTATCTGCCGGCAGATGCCCAAGAAGATAAACTAAAAATCCATTTAGTGTTTCAAAATCATCCATTTCGACTTCTATACCAAGTTCATCTTCGATGTCTTCAATTGCTGCCAATCCTTTTATAATGTAACGTCCATTTCCCTGTTTGATAATTGTTCTTTCATCTACATCATACTCATCAAAAATGTTACCAACAATCTCTTCCAGAATATCTTCCATGGCGACAACTCCTGCCATCTGTCCATACTCATCTACTGCAATTGCCATATGTATTTTCTTACTCTGCATATTTTCAAATAATACATCAACATCCTGTGTATCTGGTACAAAGTACGGCTCTCTTGCAAGAGACTTTAATGGTGCATCCAGATTACGTCCTGCAACATAATACTGTGTTACATCTTTTAAATGGATTACTCCCACAATATTATCTCTTTCATCTTCATACAGGGGAAAACGCGAATAGCTTTCATCTAACATAAATTTCAGTGCTTCTTCAATGGTCATCTCACTATTAACCGCTACAACCTTTTTTCGATGGGTCATAACATCATGCACTGTTTTCTCACCAAATTCAATAATATTAGAAATCATTTCCACTTCATTGTCTTCTAAAACACCCTGTTCAAATCCTTCATTTACAATAGAAATAATTTCTTCTTCTGTTACGTTGTCTTCCAGTTCTTCCGGTTTAATCTGAAGAACAAACAGCACTGCTGCCATTGCACCGTCCAGAATAGCTAAAAATGGTTTGCAAATCTGAATTAATCCATTCATGATTCCTACAGTTCTATATGCTACCTTATCTGGATTTTTTCCGGCAAGTCTTCCCGGCATTAAAACTCCAAACAACATTACAACTAATACCAAAATAATTGTAAATAAAACTAAAAATAAGAAAAATAAACCTGCTGCGGTCTTATCCGTACCAAAATAATGACCTGCTGCCTTTGCATAAGAAAGTAAACCTGCCGAATAAAATGCACCAATGATGAGATTTATTGCTGTTCTCAGCATCTGGTATGTATTTATGTACCAGTTTTCATTTTCTAAAAGCTTAAGCACCATTTGGGCTTTTTTATCCTGTTCTTCTTCCACTTTCTTTTCAAAGAAGCTTTCATTAGCTTTTTCAAAAGCACTTTCTATATAGGTCATTAATGCCTCTAGCATAATTAACCCGATTACAATCACTAAGCGCCACAAGGGGTCTACCATTTTCTTTTTTCTCCTTTTCTTTTTTCATTCTAATTTTTTCTTATGTAAGTATATACTACGATAAAGCCAGACTGATAAGCAATGCTTTATCAATTTTTTCTAAAATCTCATCATCCAGGTGACAAACTCTTTCCCGAAGCCGGGATTTGTCTATTGTTCTTACCTGTTCCAATAAGATAACAGAATCTTTTACAAGCTGATAACGACTTGCATCAATCTCTACATGAGTAGGCAGCTTCGCCTTATTCATCTTTGAAGTAATTGCTGCGCAGATTACAGTCGGACTATGACGGTTTCCCATATCATTCTGTATAATAAGTACCGGTCTTACTCCTCCCTGTTCTGATCCAACTACAGGTCTTAAATCTGCATAAAATATGTCGCCTCTTTTTATAATCACTTTTTTCACTCTCCGTCTATGGATATTATGTTACTTTTTTATAATCCTTTTGTGAGAGTATTGCCTAAAATTATATTAGCTATTCAGAACCTATTTTAAAATTCCATATATCTAAAAATTCAATTCAAATGCTTCTTTTGCAGTATTATAATAATCGCATGTTCCAGCTATTTTCCCTTGGTAAATATATACTCTTGGAACTCGCTTTCCAACATCACAGGCTGCTTCATAATTGAAAGAAGCGGACATGTTACCAATTTCTTCCAAGGTAATTACTTTGTCTCCTTCTCTTCCTACTAAAGTAGCCTTGTCACCTGTCTTTACATCTTCAATATCTGTTACATCTACCATAAACTGATCCATGCACACTCTTCCAATAATTGGTGCATACTGTCCATGTATAATAACTCTACCCTGATTGGAAAGTGCTCTTGGATAGCCATCTCCATAACCAGCCGGAATCGTTGCTACCTTTGTCTTTTTAGTAGTTACATAACTACCACCGTATCCTACTGGTACACCAGCCTCCAGTTCTTTCACCATTGTTACATAAGCATACAAAGACATGGCAGGCTTTAATGGAAGACGTTCTTTATTGACATCTTCAGAAGGATATAATCCATAAGTAGAAATACCACTTCTCACCATATCCAAATTTGCCTCTGGCAGTTCAATTATACCTGCACTATTTGAAATATGTTTGATTGGAAGAGATACTCCCGCATTCTCTATGGCTTCTGCTATTTCCATAAACTTAGAAATCTGCTCTTTGCTAAATGACTTATCCACTTCATCTGCTTTTGCAAAATGACTGAAAATACCGTCAACCTGAATATTCGGCAGCTTACTAATTTCTATAATTTTCTTTACACTTTCCTCACTTGGACGAAAACCAATACGGCTCATTCCAGTATCTATTTTAATATGAACCTTTAAGGTTTTTCCCAGTTCTACAGCTTTTGCTGACATTTTCTCTGCCATGATATAATCACATACTGCCGGCATCATGTCATACTGAATCATCATATCATACATCTGTTCCGGTGCATAGCCTAAAATCAGAATTGGCTTTGTAATTCCTGCATCTCTAAGCTCAACACCTTCTTCCACAATGGAAATGCCATAAGCATCTACCAGTGAATCAAGTACCTTTGCAATCGGTACTGCTCCATGACCATAGCCATCAGCTTTAATGATTCCCATGATTTTTGTGTCTTTATGAATAATTTCTCTTGTTCGTTTTATATTTTCACAGATGTTATCCAGATTAATCTCTGCATGAATCCGATAATACTCTTTCATTACTCTTTTATCTCCTTTTTTAGTCCCCGGATTAAATCTCCGGCTAAAAGGGAATATTCACCGCCTTCTTTTACCACATTATCTCCTGCCAGCCCATGAAGATAAGCTCCCAGACTGCCTGCTGTAAAATAATCCACCTTCTGCGCCAAAAGACCAGCAATTATTCCAGTTAGTACATCCCCAGAACCGCCTTTTGCCATTCCGTTATTCCCTGAGACATTTACATATACATTTGTTCCATTCGTTACCACTGTTCTGCTATCCTTCAATACCAGAATACACTTTGCATCCGACATTATCTCTTTTGCATAAGAAACAATATCTTCTTTCATCTTCTGAACAGAATCACCTGTCAAACGTTCCATTTCTTTTAAATGTGGTGTCAAAATAATATTTTCTTTTTCAAAAATCCTCTTAATTCCACCATTTTCAGCCAGAAGGTTAAGACCATCTGCATCTAGAACAACTGGAACCTTTGCATAGTCAAGCACCCACTCAAGCAACTGTCTTCCTGACTCTTTCTTGCCAAGTCCAGGTCCTAGTACAATTGTGGTTGCCCAGTCTAATTCCTTAAATATATCTTCTTTGCACTTTAAAATTGTACTCTCTTCATACGTATAAAGCAAGGCTTCCGGTAAAAGTGTCTGCACAATAACACGGTTCACTTCCTCTGTCATCACTTTTACTAATCCGGCTCCTGCTGAATAAGCCGCTTTGGCAGACAGACAACAGGCCCCTGCCATATTTTTAGAACCGCCAATCACAAGAACTTTTCCATAGGTTCCTTTATTGGAATCTCTTCTTCTTTCTGGCAAAAGACGTTTCACATCTTCTTTTTCATAGTAAAAGGCCTCAATATCAGCTTTTTCAACAGCAAGCTGTGGAAATCCAATATCTGCTATAATTAATTCACCGGCATATTCACAACCAGGATAAAGCACCAATCCCAGCTTATTTACTCCAAATGTAACTGTAACATCTGCTTTTATGGCACTTTCCATAACTTTTCCTGTAGATGCATGAATACCAGATGGAATATCTACTGCAAATACCTTACAGCTCTTTTCTTCACCACGATTTGCTTCATTTACTGCTTCAACTACCTTCTTTTGTATACCTGATACTTCTTTTGAAAGACCAATTCCAAAAAGAGCATCAATTATAATAGTATATTCATTCTGCAATAAATGGTTCAAATCAATACTTTCTATATCTGTGTTATTATAATAATTTACAACTTGTATCGAAAGCTTCCTTGCAATCGAAAGCTGCACCTTCATCTGCTCACTTATCTTTACTTCGTCTCCAACAAGCAAAACAGCCCCTTCATATCCCCATTCTTTCAGGATACGCAGAGCTGCCACACCATCTCCGCCGTTGTTACCAACACCGCAGACTGCAAGTATTTTATTTTGTGAATTACCTTCTTCTAAAATAGATTTTTTTATTTCTAAAGCCACTGCAAGCGCTGCTTTTTCCATCAAAACAAGAGAGGGAATTCCAATTTCATCTATGGAATACCCATCTATCTGTTTCATCTGTTTCGCATTTGCTAACTTTTTCATTGCGTATCTCTAGTCCTCCCCTACAACAAAGGCACTGGCATACTTCTTTGTATTTGAAATAGATACATGAACTGTTTTTAATCCACGCTCCTGTCCCAGCTCCAAAGTTCTGCCATACAAATTTACATAAGGTTTCCCCAGTTTATCCCTTAAACACTCAATTTCAATTGGAACAATTTCTCTAAAGCCTGTCCCAAACATCTTTGCAACTGCTTCTTTCACTGCAAAATTATCTGCTGCCTTCTTAACGTCCAGCAGAATTATTTTCTGTTCTTTTTCCGTAAAATATTTATGCAAAAAAGCTTCCTTTTCACAGGCTTTTACCACTCTGTCAATTTCAATCATGTCATTTCCAATTCCTATAATCAAGCCGGCATCTCCTATTTATTACGTTTCAAATCAACCTGTTCCATTAATTTTGCACCAAGCAAATTGTGCATATAAGAATACATGGCAGCATTTCTTGCTTCCATATCCTGTTTACGAAGAATATTTTCTTTTAACTTTTCTCTGGCATCTATAATCCACTCATTAATAGCTTCGATTTCATCATTATTCTCGTCCATTTCTTCATTCCAGACGCGCAGACTTTCTAATAACAATTCTTCGTTGGCTCTTTTCAGCTTTTCTGGAAGGGCATCTAATTCT
Organism: uncultured Lachnoclostridium sp.; assembly: GCA_964437345.1. Classification (GTDB taxonomy): domain Bacteria; phylum Bacillota; class Clostridia; order Lachnospirales; family Lachnospiraceae; genus CAYTGQ01. The sequence continues at coordinate 6,412 of CAYTGQ010000014.1, forward strand.
TCTTCACATTCTTCCAGCTTCTCATTAATTTCCAGAATTAATTTTTGGCTCTTCTCCTGCTTTTTCTGTTTTAAACGTCCTTTTTCGCCGTCATCTTCACTGATATTAAAAATAATCTCCTCCATCAGACGCTGCTTTAGCTTTTTCATTTCCTTTCGGTCATCGGTTATCTTTCCCTGTTTTTTCAGAAGTTCATTAATCTGACGTTCTAACTCTTTAATTCTGGTTGTCTTTCTATAATCAGGAAACAGCTCATGCCAACGGCTATCTAAAGTCAGAACTGGTACTTTGCTGCTTCGAATGATTCGTCTTATCTCATTATCTTCCGGAAGTTCTTCCTTTCTCTTCCAAGCCATTCCATCACCCTGCTTTTACTATCCCAATATGTGTTGTATTATTCTTCTATTTCTGCTTCTTCCAATTTAACCTTTAAACGATAAGAAAGCTGCATTAAACTTTCTGTCATATGCATATTCTCTGACACTACACCATCTGGCAAATGCAAATCTGTAGAAGAAAAATTCCAAATTGCCTTAATTCCCATTTTCGCAAGATCCTGAGCTACTGCAGGAGCTTTGGTCTTTGGTATTGTAATTGCAGCAATATCAATATCATTATTCGCCAAAAAATCTTCTAATTCATCCATCATACGAATTGGCTGATCCTTGATTGTAATTCCTTTTAAAACCGGATTCACATCAAAAAGCCCTTTTACAACAAAACCTCTTTTATCAAGTCCGCTATAATTAGCAAGTGCCTGTCCTAAATTGCCCGCACCAATAATAATGATACTATGGGTTTTATCAAGACCTAATATTTTACCAATCTCTGTATATAAATATTCTACATTATAACCATAACCCTGCTGACCAAATCCGCCAAAGTTATTTAAATCCTGACGAATCTGAGATGCTGTTACATTCATTTTTTCGCTTAATTCTTTGGAAGAAATACGAACAACATCATGTTCAAGAAGTTCACCTAAATATCGGTAATATCTTGGCAAACGTCTTATAACCGCCATGGAAATCTCTTTTTTACTCATTTTTAGTGCCTCTCTCTCTATAGGAATATTCCTATTATTTCATTATATTAGAACGTTAAATCTCTGTCAATATAGTTTTCCTTATAAAATCAAGCATTTCGCGGGTTTGTCCCTCTATATTTTTCACGCAATATTATTTGACACCACATTAAATAATTATTATAATTATTGTTGCAGTTTTTGCTGTAAAACTGCGGTTTTAACCTGTATATTATGAAACTATAAGCTATTATTGAAAAAATGAGGTTTTTTATGATATTATCATGTAACGGAATCAAAAAAACATTCGGAACTGATGAAATCTTTTCTGATGTTTCATTCCATATAAACGAACGTGAAAAGGCAGCCATTGTAGGCAATAATGGTGCCGGCAAGTCCACCTTATTGAAAGTAATTATTGGTGAACTTGCTGCTGATGAAGGCGAAGTTATCCGTGCCAAAGATACTACTTTAGGTTATCTGGCACAGCATCAGGAGCTTTCTTCTGACCGGACTATTTATGAGGAAATGTTGGATGTCAAAAAAGAAGTCCTTACCCTTCAGGAACAAATCAGACAATTAGAACTGGACATGAAGTCTGCTCAGGGTGAAGAGTTGGAACAGATGCTTGCTTCCTACAGTCGTTTAAATCATCGCTTTGAAATGGAAAACGGCTATGCCTGCGAAAGTGAAATAACTGGCGTTTTAAAAGGTCTTGGATTTACTGAAGAAGATTTTCATCGTAAGACAAGCACTCTTTCCGGTGGTCAAAAAACCCGTGTTGCTCTTGGCAAGCTTTTACTTTCCACACCAGATATTATTCTTCTGGATGAACCGACTAATCATTTAGATTTGAATTCTATTGCATGGCTGGAAACCTTTTTATTAAATTACAAAGGTGCTGTTGTTATCGTAGCCCATGACCGTTATTTCCTTGATAAAATTGTATCCAAGGTCATTGATATTGATCATGGAAAGTGCCAGGTTTACTCCGGTAATTATTCTGCTTATGCAGATAAAAAAGCTCAGCTTCGCGAAGCCGCATTAAAGCAATATTATAATCAACAGAAGGTAATCAAACATCACGAAGAGGTTATCACAAAGCTTCGTTCCTTTAATCGTGAAAAGTCTATTAAACGTGCTGAAAGCCGTGAGAAGATGTTAAACAAAATAGAAGTACTGGATAAACCAATTACTCACGAAGCAGAAATGCATTTTCGCCTGGAGCCTTGTGTGACCAGTGGAAATGATGTCCTGACCGTCACCGGACTCAGCAAATCCTTCGGAAGCAATCACCTTTTCTCTGGTATTGACTTCGATATCAAGCGTGAGGAAAAGGTTGCAATTATTGGCGACAATGGTACTGGCAAAACTACTATTTTAAAAATATTAAACGATTTAATTCCAGCCGACAGCGGTGAAATCAAATTAGGAGCAAAGGTACATATCGGTTACTATGATCAGGAGCATCAGGTTCTTAATATGGACAAAACCCTATTTGATGAACTACAGGATACTTATCCTGATATGGATAATACAGCTATCCGTAATGTATTGGCAGCATTTTTATTTACCGGTGATGATGTATTCAAACGAATCAAGGATTTAAGTGGTGGTGAAAGAGGTCGTGTTTCCTTAGCAAAGCTTATGCTTTCCGAAGCTAATTTCCTTATCCTCGACGAGCCGACTAACCACTTGGATATTACATCTAAGGAAATTCTTGAAAATGCCATCAGCCATTATGCCGGAACGGTACTTTATGTATCCCATGACCGTTACTTCATTAACAAAACTGCAACCCGAATTCTGGATTTAACCAATAATCAGCTTCTGAATTACATTGGAAATTATGATTATTATCTGGAAAAGAAAAAAGATGTAGAAGGTGCAGCTAATTTAACCCCGTCTGCATCTGGCAGCACTGGATTAAAAAATACGCCTTGGGGCACCACTTCCAGTGATTCCTCCTCTGAAACCTCTGATACTAAATCAGACTGGCAACAGCAAAAAGAGGAAAAAGCAAAGCTTCGTAAAAAGCAGAATGATTTAAAGAAATGTGAAGATGAAATCAGCAGTTTAGAAACTCGCAATGAAGAAATTGATGAACTGCTGACACAGGAAGAAATTTTTACCGATGTTCCAAAATTAATGGAACTCAATAATGAGAAAAAAGCAATCGAAGAACGACTGGAAGAGCTTATGATATTATGGGAAGAGCTGGCAGAATAACTGCCAGCTCTCACTGCTTTTTACAGATTTTCCATAGTTTCCATCAGATAGTTAGCAAACTCTTCTCCAGTTGCTCCATCACTACGTCCTGTCATAACCAATTTCTTTTCTGTAACAGTACAGATATCTAACGCTTTGTAAAGCTTATCTGCTTCTGCCTGATATCCAATGTGTGAAAGAAGCATAGCTCCTGCACGAATTACGCTGCATGGGTCTGCATATTTATCTCTTCCTTCTTTTACCATACGAGGTGCAGAACCATGAATTGCTTCAAACATAGAATATTTCTTTCCAAGATTAGCACTTCCGGCTGTACCTACTCCACCCTGGAATTCAGCAGCCTCATCTGTAATAATATCACCATAAAGGTTAGGAAGAACCATAACCTGGAAATCTTTTCTTCTATTTTCGTCAACTAACTTAGCAGTCATAATATCAATATACCAGTCATCTGCCTGAATATCTGGATAATCTTTTGCAATATTATAGAAAAATTCTAAGAATTTACCATCTGTAGTTTTGATGATATTAGCTTTTGTAACTGCTGTTACTCTTGTCTTGCCATTTGCTTTTGCATACTCAAATGCAGCACGGATAATTCTGTCACAGCCCTGACTTGTCGCAATTGTAAAGTCAATTCCTAAATCTTCTGTTACATGGATACCTTCTTTACCAGCAGCATAACCACCTTCTGTATTTTCTCTGTAGAATGTCCAGTCAATACCCTGTTCCGGAATTCGAACTGGTCTAACATTCGCAAATAAATCCAGTTCTTTTCTCATGGCTACGTTGGCAGATTCTACATTTGGCCACTCATCGCCTTTTCTAGGTGTTGTTGTAGGACCTTTTAAAATAACGTCACAAGCTTTTAATTCTGCTAAGACATCATCTGGAATTGCTTTCATTTCAGCAGCACGTCTTTCGATAGTCAACCCATCGATTACACGAAACTCAACTCTTCCCTTTTCTACTTCACCTTTTAATAAGTACTCTAACACTCTCTGAGCCTGTGCTGTAATAGCAGGTCCAATTCCGTCACCACCGCAAACACCAATAACGATTTTATCTAATTTACTGTAATCCACAAAATCGCCCTGACTCTTCATGTCTTCTACTCTTTTTAACTGTTTTTCCAATAATTTGCCAAACTGCTCTTTTGCAGCTTCAATTGCTTTCTGGTCCATACTTCATCCTCCTGTAAATTCTCTAATATTTTCATTTATTTTAATGCAGACATAAGAAGGTTGTCAAGGTGTCATTTATAAGCAGTACCATTCGCAGATTGCAAAGCAAAAACAAAGCACCTACCATTGTTATCCAATCAGCAGATGCTTCCTTAATTTATGATTTCAATCATATCCATTGGTTTGTACCTTAACTTTCTTTCATTTTATCTTGGGGTTATAAGCTTAAGTTTTTGTTGGACCATACCTCTTACTTTCGTTAGTATCGTTTTGAATTATAAATTTACGTTTCTGGTGGTCTGTACCTTCCTTTACTTAGTATCGTTTTGAGTTATAAACTTAAGGTTTTGGTGGTCTGTACCTCCACTTTCTTAGATTTCTTTTTGAGTTATAGGCTTAAGTTTTTGTTGGACCATACCTCTTACTTTCGTCGTATTTTTCTAAGTTCCATCTATAGGATAAAATTATTTATAATTGCTTAAAAATTAATTAGTACATCGGTCTGTCCTCTTACTTTCGTTTATTTTCAATACATATATATAAATGTTTGATTATTGAATTAAGTTCGAATAGTCTTACCTTCTCATTTTACTTTTTAAATCAATTATTTTCGTCTTTTATTCTTTCCGTTCCAAGATTGACATCTTTTCCATTCAAGAACTATCCTACGTTCTATTTTGTTGTTCTTCGTATAACCTTTCATTATTGAGTTAATCTTCTGGTTTCAGAAGTGTTATTGGAATTTAACTCTTTTCTTTTTAAGGAGATACTGTTCTGTTACGTCCATTGGTATCAGCCTCCCTTTCTTCTAACAACTACTTTTTAATTAGTGTGTTGTTGTTTGTTTATGGCTTTATTATAACCACTGTATTCCAATTTGTCAATACTATTTTTAAATATTTTTTATTTTTTCTGTTTTTATTTTTATAATTGTCTATATTGTCTGAATATTATATTTTTATCAACAAATTCACACTCTTTTCATTGTGGAATAAAGGGCCGAAAAGCCTCCTGTATAGCATTATTTGTGCTTTTCCAACCCTTCTTCTCTGTAATATTTGGCATATTCTTCTGTAATTAGTTTATATTCTTCCAGCTGATTAATCAGCTCAACATAGCTTCGTTCAGACATCTCCCCTTGGGAAATTGACGCCAGAAGTATACGAATTTTTTCTTTATATTCTTCCGCCGTGATAACTCGATCGCGTAGTAATACATTAGATTTATATGCTATTTTAAAATAAGAATCAAACTTTGCAGAGGTCATCACTGCATCCTGTAAAATAAAATCCGTTTCAAGAATATCAAATAAATTTCTTGCAGAAGTGTTGGTAACTTTCAACTCCGGAGTAATGACGTAAAGATTCTTGCAATACATTCTTTTTTCGTTTTTTTTCTTTTCATAGTAAGTTGGCAGATAAGTAAGGAACACACTTCCTACAAAAGAATGATTCTTGAACTCTTCATATTCCAGAGAGCTTTTTACCACGGCACCTCTTTCATAATGAATTCCATCAATGGTATTTAGAGGAATTTCAATTCTTCTTGGTTCCTCCTCCAGCAAAAGAAAATAGAGATTCTTTTTATCTCTCCATACATAAGCCGGACACTGCCTGATTCGAAATGGTGCACAAAAATCAACGATAACTCGCTTATGTTCTTCTTTTACTTTGTATTTATGTAACATAACTTCAATTTTTTCTTTGGTATAATTCTTGTATGGTCCATCCTCTTCTTTTGTCTCTGTTTCTACAAGAATATCCTCTGGCTCTTCCAAACCTTGTTTTTTTATTTTCTTCTTTTTAACCCTTTCAGAGAATTCTCCCACTGTTGTTTCTTCTACTTCACTCTCTTCCTCAATATCATCTACTTCTTCCATTCGCTCTCTTTTTTCTGCTTTTCTCTCTTCTTTTTCATTTTCAACAGACGTTTTTCTTTTCAACAGCAATGTTTCATCTTCAAAAGTAATATTCTGCAAAATTATTCCGTCAAGCACACCTGCAGCCACACAAAGAAGACCAAATCCAAATGAAAGATTTAGTACACATAAAATTCCAAATAATACAGTTAATACGGATAATATCACAATTGCAATTATATATGATTTCGTCTGGTCATTACCATATTTCAAACTGTCTATCCACTTTTTCATAGCAATACCCTTCTCTTGCAAATCTATACTAATCCTAAGTATATCAAAAAAATGTTAAGAATAAAATAAGACATTTCACACATTTATATAATACTACATATCAACAACATATATATTATTTTCACAGCCAGACAACAATAGGAACAGAAATATCCTAAACAGGGTGTTATGCAGCCCGCCGGTACTTAGGCTGTGTCTTTTACAGCCTTATGTACCGTTGCGAGGGGCATCCAAGCGAAAGCGTCCCTGTGTGGATATTCTGTTCCTATTCTTGTCGTCCGTCAATCATATTGATTATCATCAATCATTTATTTTGTTCCAGTAGACCCAAATCCACCAGTTCCTCTTACAGTATCGCTTAATTCTTCTACCAAATTGTATTCAGCTTTTAAAAATGGTGCAATTACCATCTGGGCAATTCTCTCACCAGGTTCTACTGTTGCTGCCACATTAGAGTGATTATGAAGTGCCACCATTATTTCTCCTCTGTAATCTGCATCTACGACACCTACTTTATTGGCTGGTGCAAGTCCTTTTTTGGAAGCCAGACCACTTCTTGCATAGATAAGTCCTGCATAACCTTCCGGAATCTCCATTGCAAGTCCAGTTTTTACAAGATAAGTTTCTCCCGGCTGAATAATTACTGCTTCTTCTAAACAGGCATACAAATCTGCTCCTGCCGAAAATTCACTTCCATAAGTTGGAATCACTGCATTTTCTGATAATTTCTTAATACGAACTTCCATTACCATTCTCCTTTTTTCTCACAAATTCAGGTCTGCACCTTCTGCACAGACCTGTTAAATTATAGGGCTAATTATACTCTGTGGGCTCCCAAAGAACAATTTCTCCTGCCTTCAGACTTTCCTGTACTCTGATGGTTCTCTGGTTGGAAGATCCTTTGAACTTCAGATTTAAATCTTTTAGCTCTTCCACAAACTTACCATCTACCAGAATATCAATATAAGAAAGTAATTCTTTGGTTTCTTCCCATTCAGAAACCATTCTTCCTAAAATATCTTTTTCAAAATCATATCCTGTGAAACACCACAGCGGCTTTTCCGGAAACTCTGCCTTTGCTTTACGAACCAAAGGCAGAAGTCCCTGCTGGTTCACATGCTCAAATGGTTCTCCACCAAGCAGTGTGAGCCCTGCAATCTGTGGTCTTCGAAGTTCCCGCATGATTTCTTCTTCTATTTCTTCTGTAAATGGCTCCCCATAATTAAAGTCCCATGTTTCTTTATTGAAACATCCTTTGCAATGATGGGTACAGCCACTGACAAATAAAGTCACCCTTAATCCGGGACCATTAGCTACGTCCAGCTTTTTAATTCCTGCATAATTCACGTTTCTACCTCTTATCTTCTTAGCATCTTACTGATTATTAATGCAATGCCATATCACGAAATCTTTTCTTTTACAGATGCAAAACGCGGGAATTAATCTCTTTTGTCTTTCCTACATTCCAGAAGTTTTCCCCCAGATAACCACAGGTTCTTCTTGTTACATTCATCTTAGCATGGTCTTTGTTATGACACTGTGGACATTCCCATTCCAGCTTATCATTGATAATGATTTCTCCATCAAAACCACACACATGACAATAGTCAGACTTTGTATTGAACTCAGCATATTGAATGTTATCATAAATGTATTTTACAACTTCTTCTAATGCTTCCAGATTATTTCTCATATTAGGAATCTCAACATAAGAAATAGCTCCACCAGAAGAAATTACCTGGAACTGGGATTCAAAATCAAATTTGCTTAATGCATCAATTTTTTCTCTTACATCTACATGGTATGAGTTTGTATAATAACCTTTATCTGTTACGTCCGGAATAATACCAAAACGTTTTTTATCAATTTCTGCGAAACGATAGCAAAGAGATTCTGCAGGTGTTCCATATAAACCGAAACCAATGCCTGTCATTTCCTTCCATGTATCTGTTGCACGACGAAGACGTTTCATTAAACGAAGGGCAAATTGGCTTCCCTTTTCATCTGTATGGCTCACACCAGTCATTAATTTAGTTACTTCATAAAGACCAATATATCCAAGGGAAATAGTGGAATAGCCATCATGAAGAAGCTTATCAATCTTTTCACCCTTTTCCAGTCTTGCAATGGCACCATACTGCCAGTGAATTGGGCTTACATCAGAAGTAGTTCCTTCTAATGCTCTATGTCTGCACATTAAGGCTTCGAAGCAAAGAGCAAGTCTTTCTTCTAAAAGCTGCCAGAATCTTTCTTCATTACCTGCTGCAATAATACCAATCTGTGGAAGGTTAAGGCTTACTACCCCCTGATTAAATCTTCCTTCAAATTTGTATTCTCCATTTTCATCCTTCCATGCTGTTAAGAAGCTTCTGCAACCCATACAGCTGAACACATTGCCTTCATAATTTTCACGCATTTTCTTAGCAGAAATGTAATCTGGATATAATCTCTTAGCAGAACATCTTACAGCTAACTTAGTGATATAATCGTATTCTCCACCTTTTAAGCAGTTATGTTCATCTAAAACATAGATTAGCTTAGGAAAAGCAGGGGTTACATAAACACCTTTTTCATTCTTGATGCCTTCCAGACGCTGTCTTAAGATTTCTTCTACAATCATAGCATTTTCTTTTATATATTCATCATTTTCCTGTAAATTAAGGAATAATGTTACGAATGGAGACTGACCATTTGTAGTCATTAATGTATTAATCTGATACTGGATTGTCTGAACACCAGATTTCAACTCATCTTTAAGGCGTTCTTCTACAAACTGATCCACCAACGCCTCCGGCATCTTATCGCCGAATTTTTCCATGTACTGTTTTTTGTATTTATCACGGCTCTTACGAAGATATTTGCCAAGATGACGCACATCAACAGACTGTCCTCCATACTGACTGCTGGCAACCGCCGCAATAATCTGTGTCACTACTGTACATGCAACCTGGAAGCTCTTTGGACTTTCGATTAATTTGCCGTTCATAACAGTTCCATTTTCCAGCATATCTCCAATATTAATCAGACAGCAGTTAAAAATAGGCTGTAAGAAATAATCCGCATCATGGAAATGAAGAACACCTTCATCATGTGCTTTTGAAATCTTCTCTGGAAGCAGAATTCTTCTTGTTAAGTCTTTGGAAACCTCTCCTGCAATCAAATCTCTCTGTGTAGACGCAATAATTGCATTCTTATTGGAGTTTTCTTCCATAACATCTTTGTTATCATTATGAATCAGCTTCATAATAGACTCATCTGTTGTATTGGCTTTACGAACCAGCTCTCTTGTGTAGCGGTAAATAATGTAAGTCTTGGCCAGAACAAATTTGCCTTCTGCCATCAGCTTCTGTTCGATAATGTCCTGAATATCTTCAACTAATAAAGTATCTCTGCCCATACTTTCAATGCTGCCCACGATACTTTCAATCTTCTCTTCAGAAATTTTTTCAAAATCCTCTACTTCAACATTGGCTTTGCGAATAGCAGAAATAATCTTATTTCTGTCATATTCGGTCATTCTTCCATCTCTCTTAATTACCTTCATAAAGCTCGTTCCTTTCCCAATCTCATCTTTATATCACAGTTCAACCGCAGCTTGAGCTTTTTATAGCTGAACTATACTTTGCTTTACTGCTTGTCCAGTATATCACAAACCCCTTCTCGTTGTCTACTAGATATGGACGATTTTTTTCAAAATAATCCCTTATTCCCACAATATCTTGTGTCTGACAATTTCGTATTCGTGTATGCAATTCCACTAAATTTCAGCAATTATGGTGCGACATTTGTAGACTAATAATGACATAAAACGCCAGCATGCTTTTCATACTGGCGTTTCTTCTACTTTTCCAAGTTGATTCCCATATCAAGAAGCTCTATGTAATTAAGCGAAAGTTCTATCATAGAAATAATTGCATTATCTTCTACAACATCACTTCTGTTTTCCCATGCTTCTACAAAAAAATTATCAAAGATATTATTCATTCTTTCATCTCGGATTACCAGAAGTGTCTTATCTGTATATTTAGAACTGATACGCATATAATTGCAGATACCTGACAAATAACAGCTTGGATTTTCACACTGCTTAAACTCTTCGATAAAATATCCTTTAATAATTTTTACTTTAATATTTGGATGTTCTTCCAAAATATGTATCATATGCTTTACATGAGCTTCCCTATCTGCTGCTGAAACCTTCACTCTCTTATTGAAAAAGCTTAGTTCTCCAGTCAGCACATAATTATTCAGGGTCTGCTCATATAATAAAATCTGCAAATCAGAATTATAGGTAGCATTATTTAACACTACGTCTATGTTCTTAAGCTCCTCTATCACTTCCGGATTATCGCCAAAATGCTCTTTGGCAAGCTTATTAAACAGCTCTGGAGGCAGGAACAGTTCGTTAATTGTACCAATTACCACACGTATATTTTTCCCAATAATAGACCTCATATACTGTTTACTAATAATCATTTCTTCCACAGTATACTCGTTAAACACAGGATGACAGTTGGTTGCAATCATCTCATCCAAAGTTTCATAGGTATCCAGAACAACCTTTTCATCATCAGAGGTATTGGCTACCAGACACTTTCCATCTATTCCCGGCATAATAAAATGAGCAAAATGATTCTTAGCTGACATAACCAATGAATGAAATGGAAAGTTAGTTGCATAAATATCAAAGGTTGCACTGCTGAAATTAGTGACCATATACATAAACAAAATCGGATCAAAAATAACATCCAGTTTCTTGCTGTCTGTAATACTTAATATTAACTTAAAGTGCATTAATTCCGGTCTTACCTGGGCAAACTCTTCTTTTTTTACACCTGCCAGATGAAGCTTATCATCTCTGCTTAATTCAAACAAATTGGTAAGTACAATCAAATCCAATGGATTTTCTTCTGTTACTGTTTCATCAATTGGAATACGCAAATATTTTCTCTGGAGTCTTGGATTTACTAAGGTAAAACTATTTTTCTCACGAAGCACTTCTTTTTCTGTCTCTTCTACCGGACCACCTGTTTCCTTTTCTTCCACTTCTCTTTCTGTACTGTAAAGATATGCTTCAAACAATCGGCTTTCCAATTCATTCTCAAACTGCTTCTTCTGTTCTGACAGAGATGAATTACCACTAATTGTAATATCCAAATACTTTTCTATGGCATTTCTTGCACTGTCTGTTGCCTCTCTGCTGATAAATAAGGCTATTTTTTGGCAGATTACATTGGCACTTTTTCTAGATGGATAAATCTTTGAGTTAATTATCTTACTAATATAAGAAACATCATACCCAAGCTCCATCGCCAGCACATAATTTTTAGCACCTGTATAGTTTAATAATTTCCCTATTAATTTTCCAAACTCTATCTGGCTCATTTGTACAACCCTTTCGTTGGTTTTAGAAATTTCTATCTATATTAATACTAGAAACGGAAATCTCTTTCCCCCTGCTCGATTTTCTTGATTCTCTCTCTTGCTGTTTCCTGTGCCTTTGGATTTGTAATATAATTCAATTCTTCTGCAATTACCTTTTCACCTTTTTCTTTTGTATCTGGTGAAGCATAGTCTTCCAGATATTCTTTTAAGGTCATCAAGGCATTTGGCTGACAGCAGTTAGCAATCTGGCCGGTTTTTGCAAGCTTCATAAAACGGTCACCGGTACGGCCTTCTCTGTAGCATGCTGTACAGAAGCTTGGAATATAACCGTTAGCAAGAAGCCAGTTTACAACTTCATCTAATGTTCTTCTATCAGAAGTATCGAACTGGGCAGAATTATCCTCTTCCTTTTCTTCTTCCACATATCCGCCTACGCTTGTACGGGAACCGCCGCTAATCTGAGATACGCCAACCTTTAACACTCTTTCTCTACATTCCTTTGTTTCACGGGTAGACAAAATAATACCTGTATATGGTACGGCTACACGAAGAATGGCTACGATTTTTTCAAAAATATCATCAGAAATACCATTATCAAAATCATCTGGATCAATATCGCTGGCTGGACGGATTCTTGGTACACTGATTGTATGCGGACCTACACCTTTATAAGCCTCCAAATGCTCTGCATGCATTAAAAGTCCTGTAAAGTCATAACGATATAAGTTAAGTCCGAATAATACACCAATTCCTACATCATCAATGCCGCCTTCCATAGCACGGTCCATAGCTTCTGTATGATAAGCATAGTCATGCTTTGGACCTGTTGGATGAAGCATTTCATAATTTTCTTTATGATATGTCTCCTGGAATAAGATATAAGTTCCGATTCCAGCATCTTTTAGTTTACGATAATTCTCTACTGTAGTTGCCGCAATATTTACATTAACACGGCGGATAGCACCATTTTTATGCTTAATGCTGTAAATGGTTTCGATACTTTCTAATATGTACTCAATTGGATTGTTTACAGGGTCTTCTCCTGTTTCAAGAGCCAGACGCTTATGACCCATATCCTGAAGGGCAATTACCTCCTGACGGATTTCCTCCTGAGACAGTTTCTTACGTCTGATTTCCTTATTTTTCATGTGGTATGGACAGTATACGCAACCATTTACACAATAATTAGATAAGTATAAAGGTGCAAACATAACAATACGATTGCCATAAATCTTCTGTTTAATTTCTTTGGCAAGCTCATAGATACGCTGATTTTCTTCTTCCAACTCACAATCTAAAAGTGTTAATGCTTCTCTGTGTGTTAACCCCTTGTACTCAGCCGCTTTCTTTAAAATAGCATCAATGACTTCTTTGTTATTCTTATTGGCTTCAGCATAAGCCATTGAATCCAGAATCTCCTGATGGTCAATAAACTCCTCTGCCTTTGGTGACATTACATTATACATAGTAACTACCTTCCTTCTCTTTAGTTTCTCTCTCCATTTATTTTAGTGTACTCTCTCTGTTTATTCTTCTCTCTTATTCCAATCAATTATAGCATTACCTTTTTCTGTTTTTCCCAAAACATCATTTTCTGCCATCATGTCTCCAGCTCCAACTTCCACTGCATCCAAAGAAAGGCTTAAAATATCTTCAATTTCTTCTTCTAAAATCTTTGTATACTCAGAAAGCTCCTTTATTGTTGCCACTCTGCCAAGTTCCTCTGCCAGGAAGTTCGCTGCCTCATTTAAAAGGTTAGCTTTTGCCACAACTGCATTGCTCCAATCATCGCCATCATTTAATTCATCAATATAATCCATCATGGCTTTTTCAATGGATTCTTTTAAATATTCTGCTCCATCAATATCATCCTTTCTTCCAAGAAGATCCTGGATTCCGTCTAAAAGTCCCATATTACCTTCCTGAATTAAGTCTTCCAAAAGTGCACCTTTGCCTTCATAGGTTCTTGCAATATCCACAACCTTGAAAAGCCAGTTTTCTGTTAATGGTCCCTGTGCACTTTCTTCCCCAGAAATCAACTGTTTTAACAGAACTTCTTCCTCGCCTGCACTAACACGGATAATGCTATCCAAATCCTCCAGATACATCTTTAAGAATTTGGAATCTTCTTTTGCCGCTTCTACATTTTCCTCAGAAACTGTATCTACTGGTGGAGTAAATAAAAATCCCTTTACCGTAATCTGATTTTCTGCAAGGAAAGCATAAATATGGTCGTAATGCTCAGCTTCCAGCTCCATGCCTTTAAAATACTCTTTAATTTCTTCCTGTGTCAGAGTATTGTCCTGTGTTCTGGCAATCTCTACAATGGATGTAAGCATTTCTAAAAATTTTGATTTGTCCAACATGGTTTCCCAACCTTTCTGTCTAATATCTTTTATTTCTCAATTGATATTTTCTCGATTTATTATAGTAATCCTTTTAATAAACTTTTATCTATAAAAAGCCCTTATATGCACTAAATGCAGATGGAATCGCATATTCTCTGTCTATCTGTTCTTTTTCCACCCATAGGAAATCATCTTCTGCCTCTGTATCCGTCAAAGTCTGCCCTTTTGAAAGAATATCTTCCTTAAAAAGCTGATTTTCCTTTGAAAGCTTCTCTATCTGCACTTTATAACCTAACATATGCCACTCTACATGACTGAAAATGTGCTTAGCTTCTCCAAGAAGACCCATTTCATATTCAAGAACACCATTTTCTTTTAAAAGCTTTTCCATTTTAGGAATTGTAAGCTTTCCTTCAATATTAGGAAGTTCCCAAAGTCTGGCTAATAAGCCCTTAGAACCTCTTTTATGAATGGCGTACTTTCCTTGATATTCTAAAATAAGAACTGTTTTATCTTCCAGCTTTCTTGCCTTTTTTGAAGGCTTCACCGGAAGCTCCATGGTAATATCCTTCTGGCAGGCAATGCACATTTCCTTTAAGGGACATTCATCACAAAGTGGCTTGCCATTAGGAATACAGACAATGGCTCCAAGCTCCATAAGAGCCTGATTAAATGCACCTGGTCTGTTATATTCTCCTGCTTCTGCTGACTTTGGCATAATGCTTTTCAGTTCCTGCTCCAGTTCCTTCTTTACACTGGCTTTGGAAATATCATCATAGCTGCCTGCAAGACGCTTGGTTACGCGGAGTACATTACCATCTACCGCAGGCTCTGAAAGCCCATATGCCTGTGAAGCAATGGCTCCTGCTGTATAAGAGCCAATCCCCGGAAGTTTTAATAGTGCTTCATAATCTGCCGGAAGTTCACCATTATATTCTTCCATTACAATTTTAGCTGCCTTCTGAAGATTTCTTGCACGATTGTAATAGCCAAGACCTTCCCACAGCTTCAGGAGCTTGTCCTCTTCCACCTCTGCCAATGTTTTGATATCCGGCAGTTCTTTTGTAAAACGCCTAAAATATTCTTTTACCGCCTCTACTCTGGTCTGCTGCAGCATAATCTCTGAAATCCATACATAGTATGGATTTGGATTACCTTCTTCCAAAGAATTACTTCTCCATGGAAGTTCTCGTTTTTCCTGTTCAAACCATTTAATAAGAGGCTCTACAATGAGGGCGTAATCGTAATTCATTCAAAAACTCCTGTCTATTTAAATACTATTCCGGACAGGCTCGAAAATTCTTCGAATTTATTTGGCATATTCTTTAATGATACCCACAATAACTTCTACGGATTTTTCCATGCCTTCTACTGTTACATGCTCATATGGTCCGTGGAACGCATATCCACCTGTTCCAAGATTTGGACAAGGAAGTCCCATAAAGCTTAATCTTGCTCCGTCAGTTCCTCCTCGTTCTGCTAAAGTAATCGGCTCCATACCAAGCTCTGTAATTACTTTTTTCGCATTATCTACAATATGCATACATGGACGAATCTTTTCTTCCATGTTACGATACTGTTCTTTAATTTCTAATTCAACTGTGCCTTCACCATATTTCTCATTCAGAATCTTTGCAATATGTCTTAATGTTTCGAGACGGCTTTCCATTTTAGAAAAGCTGTGGTCACGAATGATATATTCTAAAGTAGCTTTTTCCACATTTCCCTGCATCTCGCAAAGGTGGTAAAAGCCTTCATAATTCTCTGTACATGCTGGAATTTCTGCACTTGGAAGCATCTGGTTGATTTCCATTGCTACTAACTGGGCATTACGCATAGTGTTTTTAGCACTTCCCGGATGAACATTAAAACCATTTACAGTAAATACACCGCTGTAAGCATTGAAGTTTTCATAAACGATTTCACCTTCTTCACCACCATCTACTGTATAAGCAAAAT
Organism: uncultured Lachnoclostridium sp.; assembly: GCA_964437345.1. GTDB lineage: Bacteria > Bacillota > Clostridia > Lachnospirales > Lachnospiraceae > CAYTGQ01. The sequence goes on from CAYTGQ010000014.1 coordinate 22,693, forward strand.
CTGCTCCAAAGCCTTCTACGTCAAAGAAATCTGCACCCTGCCCAACTTCTTCGTCTGGTGTAAATGCAACACAGATTTTTCCATGAGGTGTATTGTCATTTAAGATTCTTTCAACCGCTGTAAGAATTTCTGCAATACCAGATTTATCATCAGAACCAAGTAAAGTAGTTCCATCTGTTGTAATTAAAGTTCTTCCAACAAGATTTTTGAGATGTGGGAACTGGTCTACAGAAAGAACTCTGCCACTATTACCAAGAACAATATCTTTTCCATCATAATTTTCAATCATACATGGTTTTACATTTTCGCCGCTGAAATCTGGTGCTGTATCCATGTGGGCAATAAAACCAACCTTTGCTTTATCTTCATAGCCGGCTGTTGCTGGAATTGTACCATATACATAGCATTTATCATCTACTCTGGCATCTTTGATTCCAAGCTCTTTCATTTCTTCTACTAAGATTTTTGCCAAATCAAACTGACGGGCAGTTGTTGGATTGGTGCTGCTCTTATCATCACTTGCTGTAGATACCTGAACATATTTTAATAATCTTTCATGTGCTAACATAAATATTCTCCTTGCGTCTTTCATTTTATATTTATTGTTTACAGTTTGATTTCTAGTATAAACTTTTTGCGAGGATTTTTCAATAAGTGGGGGCTTGAGTTTCCGCATTTTTTATACATCACATAATGGGGCGTTATCTTGCTGTGCA
>CAYTGQ010000015.1:0-23306 GCA_964437345.1 uncultured Lachnoclostridium sp.
CATTCGCCTTTAAATCCATTTCCGGTCAATTTGCTTGTATATTATTTCGGCAAAATTAAGAAATCCCTTTAACAAATTTACTGTTAAAAGGGTTTTTTCTCTCATTTTGGGTCTATCGACACATCCAAATTGAGTTTCTGTATTTAAAAAACTTCGCATAATGGGAGTTATGAGAAATATCTATATTTTGATTTTTCATCAAGGAATTAACTAAAAGAGGCACTGTGCTATATAATTTTTCGCCAGACGACTAGGACTTATAGAAGCACTTATGCTTTTATGACTTTTTGCAAATTGCCCCACGAAAACTTGTCTGAGCAGGGTGTATGGTGGTCTCAGGTACTTTTAGCGGCCGTTCTCACTAGACTTGAATAGCGTAGCGGTACTAAGTGCCACATCGTCAGCTATAAAACTAACCCAGCTAACGCTGTGGCACTAAGGACCGACGTATTCAAAGCTCCGCTAAAAGTACCATGAGCCACCACACCCTGTGAGTTTTGTTGAGAGTGGGGCAAAATCAAAGCAAAAAGTCAAAAGCATTAGTGCTTCTTAAAGTCCGTAATGTCGCAAGAAAAATTGTATAGCATAGTACCTCTTTTTATAAACCTATATTGAAAAATCAATATAATAAATTAAGCATAACTCCCATTATGCGAAGTTTTAAATTACAGAAACTCAATTGGTTCTATTTATTCTTAAGAATTGCTTCATTATCCAGTACAATCGTAAATGGTCCGTCATTTACAAGGCTTACTTTCATATCTGCTCCAAACTGCCCTTTTTCTACTTTACCTAAACGTTCACGGCAAAGTGTAAGGAAGTATTCATATAATTCTTCTGCCTTATCTGGCTTTGCTGCATTGATAAAGCTTGGACGGTTACCTTTTTTACAGTCTGCATATAATGTAAACTGGGAAATGGCAAGAATTTCTCCATTTACATCATCCAAAGACAGATTGGTTTTCCCTTCTGCATCTTCAAAAATACGTAATTTTACAATTTTATCAAAGAACTTTTCTACTATTTCTTTGTTATCCTCTTCTCCCATTCCTAAAAGAAGCATAAGTCCTTTTCCAATCTTTCCAATGCATTCTCCATCTACTGCTACAGATGCTTCTAATACTCTCTGAATTACTACTTTCATGATTTTCCTCCGTTGTCATATATTCTTATCTATAATACTATCAATTCTTGAATAAGTCAAAATGTAACTATTCTCGTCAGGTAAATTTGTTTTTTCTCTAGCATACTTTATACAGAATAGCACAAAAGACAGCTTCTTTCAATTCACGCACATTGATAGCCAACACTTTCTATGTTATGATAAATTTAGATTAATTAAAAAAGGGGCGATGCTTATGAATTACACCAAAGAAACAAACACATATAAGAGCAGTAATTGTTCTTCTAATATAGCTTATTATGTTTACAAACCATTGAATCCCCCAAGGGCAATTGTCCAGATTTCTCATGGTATGTGTGAATATGTTGAGCGTTATGAGGATTTCATTAATTTCCTGACCAAACAGGATATTTTGGTATGTGGTAATGACCATTTAGGGCATAAGAACAGTGCAGATTCCAAGGAAAAACTGGGCTTTTTTGCACCTCAAAATGGCTGGGTAAATCTTGTTGATGACTTATCTATACTTACTAAAATTATAAAAGAACAATATCCTGAGCTTCCGATTTTCTTACTGGGGCACAGTATGGGTTCTTTTATTTCCCGTCTGTATATTACCAAATACCATGCGCTTATTAACGGTGTAATTATCTGCGGTACTTCCGGCAGCAACCCTTTAATTGGTCTCGCTGAGATAATCACTAATTTTGTAAAGAAAGTAAAAGGTCCTTTCTATCGCAGTAATACAGTCAATTTTCTTATGTTTGGTTCCTACAACAGCCATTATAAAAATACAAGAACCACTCATGACTGGATTACAAGAGATGAAGGTGTAGTGGATGTTTTTCTTGCTGATGAATACTGTACTTTTATTTTTACAGCCTCCGCTTTCTGTGATTTGGTTGCGTTGCTAAAAAAAGTCTCACAGGACGAATGGTACAAAGCTGTTCCTAAAAATCTGCCTTTCTATCTATTAAGCGGTGACATGGACCCGGTTGGAAACTGGGGTACGGGAATTGAAGAAGTTAAGACACGTTTAGAAAAAGAAAACTTAGAGGATTTCTCCTCTAAGTTCTATAAAGACTATCGTCATGAAATTTTAAATGAAATTGGTAAAGAAACTGTCTACGAAGATATTCTTATCTGGCTAAACCAGCGAATATAATTCCTTTGTAGTTTTCTAAACCCTTTCGTACAACCGAACCTAAGATACCACAGGAAATTACTTCCCCTACTCCAACTGTAAGCATCATAAATGGAATTGGAAGTGGTACTGCATATCCATACTTTAATACAAATGGCACGATCAATGCATTCGCTACAATTGGCGGTATTGGTGCGAGCCATTTGTTTTTGCGTAAAAGATAAGTTCCAACTGCTCCAATTAATGTAGCAAGACTGCCAAATACAACATCCAATGCAATTGAGCCGCCTAAAAGATTAGCGATGATACAACCAATAAATAAGCCTGGAATGGCTGCCGGTGTAAACATTGGGAGGACTGTAAGTGCCTCTGAAATTCGAACCTGCACTTCACCAAATCCAAAAGGTGCAAATACCATTGTCAATACTACATAAATAGCCGCTATCATAGCTGCCTGGGTCATAAATGTTGTGGTCATTATGCCCTGTTTTCTTTTTGTTTCCATATTCATTTCTCCTTTAGTTTTGTTTTACGAGTGGAAGGTCGCGAACACTCGGTTAAAAACGCAAAACCATACTGTATAACTGTATAGTTCTGCGTTGCCCTTAAGACCTTGTTTTTATGGGCTTTTGCAACAGACAAGAGTATACACATAATAGTTCAAAAAGTCAAGAGATTATGCTACAATAAATAAAAAGCATCAATTTTTGCATCATTTTTGTAATTATTCTGAACTATACCATTAAAGCAGGTAAAAATTACTTATCTATAGAGGAGTAAGATAAATGAGATATGAAACAGTCATTTTTGATTTAGACGGCACTTTGCTGGATACTCTGGAGGATTTGGCAGATAGCGTAAATCATGTGTTAAAAGAATCCGGTTATCCGGAACGTACTTTAGGAGAAGTTCGTGATTTTGTAGGAAATGGAATTCGCAAACTGATTGAACGAAGTGTTCCTGAAGGAACAACTGTAGATTCTATCGACAAAGTGCATCAGCATTTTATTGCTTATTACAAAGAACACTGTATGGAAAAAACCAAACCTTATGACGGAATTTCTGACTTATTACAAAGCCTTCGGAAAGCCGGGTGCAAAATTGCTGTTGTCTCCAACAAAGCAGATTATGCCGTTCAGCTTCTCTGCAAAAAATATTTTAATGGCATGTTTGATGCTGCTTTAGGTGAACTGACCGGAACACCTAAAAAACCGGCTCCTGATTCTGTTCTTCATGTTCTTAAAAAGCTGGATACAGAAAGCAGTAAAGCAGTATATGTTGGTGATTCTGATGTAGATATTCTGACCGCCCGTAACTGCTGCATGGATGAAATCATCGTAACCTGGGGATTTCGCGACAAGAAATTTTTGGAAGAGCAGGGTGCCAAAGTTTTTGCTTCTTCTCCCGAAGAAATTCTTGATATAGTTATGGAAAAATAACGATATTATCTCATAAAAGCAAACAAAAAGGAATAAGGTTAATCAAAACTTCATTTCTTCAATGACCGAATTGACTAACCTTATTCCTTTTATACTTATATAGTACCCGCTCTCATTCCCCACGTGTAAAATGCCTTCTCCGACAGTTACCATCCGGCAACAAACACTGCCTAAACATAGTACCACGACTAGACATTTTTGTCAATATAACTTAAATCTCTAACATATTTTTGTGTATTATGAACAATTTTCTCCTTGTCTTTTTGTCTATTCAACATAATTATAGGTCATAATCACCATAGACAAAGGAGCTAACGGTATCTGCAAACTATATGGTTTTCCATCCATACTTTTTGCTTTCGACTTAAAAGCTCGATTAGCTTCCGCCTCTGTACCGCCAAATTCCATACTATTGGAATTAAGTATCTCCGTATAGATTCCTCTGCAAGGAACTCCTACCTGATAGTTTTCATAAGCCACTGGGGTAAAATTACATATAAATAACAGCTGATGTGCCTTTGTTTTTCCACGTCTGACAAATGCCACAATACTTCTTTCAGCATCATCACAACTCATCCATTCAAATCCCAATGGCTCACAGTCATTATGATAAAATGCTGAATACTCCTGATACAAATGATTCAGACGTCTTACAAAATTCTGCATCTGCGAATGACGTTCTTTTGTGAGAAGATACCAATCTAGTTCTCTTGCCTCACTCCACTCCCGCTCCTGAGCAAATTCCTGTCCCATGAAAAGAAGCTTTTTGCCAGGATGTCCATACATAAATCCATAAGCAGTTCTAAGTGCTGCAAATTTCTCATCATAGTCCCCATACATTTTGTTGATCATAGAGCCTTTTCCATGAACAACCTCGTCATGGGATAAAACCTGTATGAAATTTTCACTATAAGCATACATCATACTGAAAATAAGCTTTTGATGATTATACTTTCGGAAATATGGATCCATTTTCACATATTCAAGAAAATCATTCATCCAGCCCATATTCCATTTATAAAGAAAACCCAGACCACCTTCCTTAACAGAACCAGAAACCTTTGGCCATGCAGTGGATTCCTCTGCAATAATCATTGCTCCAGGGCAAAGCTGTTCTGCAATTCCATTAAGATGGTGAAAGAATTCTACTACCTCCAGATTCTCTTTACCGCCATATTCATTGGGTATCCATTCCCCTTCACCTTTTCCATAATCCAAATAAAGCATGGATGCCACCGCATCGACTCTTAAGCCATCAATATGATATTTCTTTATCCAAAACAATGCATTGGCAATAAGAAAATTCTTAACCTGCTTTTTACCATAATTAAAAATCAGTGTCCCCCAATGTGGGTGTTCACCTTTCTCCGGCTCAGCGTATTCATAAAGAGGCTTTCCGTCAAAGCATGCAAGGCCATGATCATCTTTTGGAAAATGTGCCGGTACCCAGTCAAGAATAACTCCAATTCCGCGGTTATGCATATAATCTACAAAATATGCAAAGTCCTCCGGTGTCCCATAACGTCTGGTCGGTGCATAGTAGCCTGTTACCTGATAGCCCCACGAACCATCAAAAGGGTGCTCTGCAATACCCATAAGCTCTACATGGGTATATCCCATATTCACCAGATAATCTGCTAACATCGGAGCTAATTCTCTGTAATTATGGAATCCTTCTATAGTATAATCTGGTTTCTTTTTCCAAGAACCAAGGTGCATTTCATAAATCGAAACCGGTTCCCTCAAATTATCATATCTGGTACGTTTATGGACTTTTGTGATCCAGTTTTTATCTGTCCACTGAAATCCATTTATATCCGCAACTACTGACCCATTTCCCGGCCGAAACTCACTATAATTTGCATAAGGGTCTGATTTGTAAATAACTTCCCCTTCCTGCGTCATAATCTGATATTTGTAAATATCTCCAGCCTTTGCTCCCGGAACAAACAATTCAAAAATGCCATTTTCACCACAGGAACGCATATAATGGTGTCTGCCGTCCCACAGATTAAATGTACCAGCCACACCAACACTTTGAGCATGAGGTGCCCATACCGCAAAGTACACGCCTTCCACACCATTTATGTTCATTGGATGCGCACCTAACTTGTCATAAATCTCGTAATGAGTGCCCTCTCCAAACAGATAAATATCCAAATCACTAATACAGACAGGAAATGCATAAGAATCTTCCACTTCCATTATATCCTGTGAGTTATAAATAATTCGAAAATAATATTTTTTATAACTTTCCTTTTTCAGATAAATCCCAAAAAGCCCCTGTTCAATTAGAAATAATTCCGTTTCTTTTTTTCCTGTTTTGCTGATAACAAATATTTGCTCTGCATTAGGATGATATGCCATAATAATTTGTCCATCTTCAAAACTATGACTTCCTAAAATCTCCTGTGGGCAGGAATGAGTACCATCAAGTAGTCTTTTATATTCTTTTGTCTTTAACCAATTTTCCAGTTTTTCATTTGTGCTGCCTATATTCTGTCTTTCCATTCCGCCTGATTCCTATATCTATTTTCTAATCTTAAACAGCGAGTGGTCCGCATAGCGAACCACTCTTATTTTTAATTTTACCACTTTTTATTTTTCTACTACTAATTTTAAGAATGCCTCTCGATAAACTTCTGCAGCTTTTATAAATTCTGCAATGGTTACTCTTTCATTTGGTTCATGTTCTGTAATAAGAGTATCTGGGAAACACGCTCCATAAGCTACGCAACCCTTAAATGCTCTTGCGTAAGTTGCTCCGGCTGAAATCTCTGGCTGACTTTCCATATCTCCAGTAACTTCCTGATACGCTGCCATTAATGCATTAATTAGTTCGCCCTCCTTTGGAACATGAATAGGTGCAAGCCAGTCAAATTCTTCTACTGTAAGACCATATTTTTTCGCCTTTTCACCCATCATTTCCAATACCTGTTCTTTTGTAACAGATACTGGGAGACGTAAATCAACACTTAATTTTACTCCATTTTCATTTGCTTCCATCTGACTGAAGCAGTTTGTGATAGGACCTGAGAAATCAGAATAATCCTTATCAGAAAATCCTTCAAAACGGAACTTATCCTGGAAAGAATCATTGATAAAACGAATTGTATCATCTTCATAACCAGCTTTTGTAATTGCTTCAATCAAATGAAGGTTAGCACTTACACCTTCCCATGGATGCATAGCATGTGCTGTCTTACCTGTTGCAACAATCTGATTATCTTTTACATAATAGTCATGTCCTAATTCTTTTAATGCATTTTCAATTTTTTCATCATATGCACAAGTAGCTACTGGCGAAACTGCATTAAAGCTGTCTCCACCTTTGTAACTAATAACAGAGGCAGCCGTTCCTTTTACATACATCTGAAGAAGGCCTTTTTCTGCATATGTTAATGGGAAGGCAGCATCTGGCGAAAATCCCATTGCTGGTGCTTCTTCTCTTTCTGTATACTTTGCAATAGAACGCCATAAAGTTTCCTCATCAAGACCAAAAATAAAACGCACTCTTCTATTGAGCTTATAACCTTCATCTAAAAGAGATTTTAAAGCATACGCACTAATAATGATTGGTCCTTTATCATCCTGAACCCCTCTGCCGTGAAGTACACCATCAATAACCTGTGGTTCAAAAGGATCAGTATCCCATCCATCTTCTTTTCTTGCATTTACAACATCAAGATGTCCTAATACAGCGAGCATTTCACCTTCACCGATTTCTGCATAGCCATAAGCACCATCTTCAGCTTTAAATGTCTTGAATCCAAGATTTGCCATTAATTCTAATGCTTTATCCAAGCATTTATCAATGTTTTCTCCAAATAAATATTTATCACTTTCTTCATAAACAGATGGAATTTTAACTAATTCACATATATCATTAATGATAGCATCTGTGTATTTTTCCATTGTTATTCTCATATTAATTTCCCTTTCTCATATACGTTTTTAAGAAATTTTCATATTTTAAGATCCTTTAAATCTAGAAATAGTCCTTTAACTTAATTTAATTCCTTTTAATAATGCACCTAAACCAGTAGACGCTTCTTCTCCGGAAGTATATTCAACCGGTGCTTCTTCTACTTCTTCCAGCACATCTTCTTTTTCTTCTACAGCCTTAATACTAAGACTGATTTTCCCGTCTTTTACATCAAGAATCTTTACCTTAACTTCCTCTCCCAGCTTCACTACCTCATTTGGAGATTTGATATGTTTGCCACAAATCTGGGAAATATGAACAAGTCCGGTTAAATCTTCACCAATATTGACAAAACATCCATATGGTGCAATTTTCTCAATAATTCCTGTAGTAACCAGACCAACCTGCAATTTATTAATCTTACTGTTACGATCTGCTTCTGCTTTTTCTCTTGCAACTTCTTTGCCGGAAAGAACCAGTTTTCCTTTTTCCTCATCAACAGTAATTACCATAACTTCAATAGTTTTTCCTTCCCACTCCTCCAGTTCTTCCACATAAGTAAGGGCAAGCTGAGAAGCTGGTACAAAGCCTCTGATTCCTTCTAAGAAAGTTACCAGTCCACCATTTACAGCATTTGCAAGCTTCACTTCAAAAATGGTTCTATTCTCCATATATTCTTTTAATTTGTCCCATGCCAGAACATCTGCTGCTCTTTTCATGGAAAGAAGAATATTACCTTGTCCATCATCTTCTCTTAATACCATAGCAGACACAGTATCTCCTACCTGAATATCCGCTTTAATTGAAAATCTTGGATCATTGCTTAACTCCTCTGCTTTAATGATTCCTTCAGCGTAATATCCCAAATCCAAAACCACTTCTGATTCTGTCACACCAATTACAGTGCCAGAAAGAATATCTCCTTCAGAAATTTTCTTAAAAGAACGATTAATTGCATCCTCAAAATCTGACATAGATAACATTTCGTCACTCATTTTATATTACCTCACTATTTCTATTTAACCTGTCTAATCAGGCCTCTTTTAATATAGACCAATTGCTGCAATAAGCAGACAAATTCCAACCACACAAAGTACATTCATAAACATTGAAACAAAAAGTAATGTTTTTAATGTTTTGTTGTTGTTTTCTACTGTTGTCTGTACTTCGTTTAACTTTTCTACTGTAGCTTCTCTGTTGGCAGTAAAATTCTTCTTGATTGGTTCAATAATCGTATTATCAATCTTTCGAATTTTATCAGTAATCTTGTCCTGCTGCTCCAAAATCTTAGTCTGCTGGGCTACTAATTCAGTCTGCTTATCCGCAAGCTCAGTCTGCTGACTTGCCAGTTCTTCCTGCTGATTAAGAAGCTTTTGAAATTGTAGTTCTATAATTTCTGCCTGATTCTCATTGTCTTCCGTTGCCGCAATAAGAATATCTGACTTTTCAGCATCATACTGTTCCAGTCGTTTCTGATATTCCTTCAGTGTATCACAATATTCACCCAGAGTCTGTTTGTAATCCTGAATATCTTTTTCATAAACTACTTTTTCTGTCTTTGGTGCTTTTAGCAGTTTGTCAACAGCTGCTCCCATCTGTTTAAAATCGTACCCCATAACAAACCTCCTGCCTAACAATATAGACCAATCATCATCACACAAAGTATACCATTTTTTAGCACTTTCATCAACTAAAAGAGCATCTCTTTTTTAACTATCTGCAATCTCTCCATATGCTTCTTTTGGCACTTTATAGTATGGCTGTACCAGTACTTTTCTCAGCTCTTCATCTGCATCATCATCACTGTATTTCTTAATTTCCTCATTCAATGACAGCATCTTTCTATCCAGATAAGAAACAATATCTGAACATTCCTTTAAATCCTGACGAATTCGTTCTGGAGCCTTTCCTTCAAATTTGTAATAAATCTTATGTTCCAAACTTGCCCAGAAGTCCATTGCAATTGTACGAATCTGAATCTCTACTTTAGTATCAACAACCTCATTTGAGAGAAAAATCGGTACTGTGACAATCATATGATAACTCATATATCCATTTGCTTTCGGCTGTGTAATATAATCCTTGACCTTCAGCACCTTAATGTCAGACTGTCTTGCAATGGCATCTGCAATCGTATAAATATCCGAAGCAAAGGAACAGATAATTCGGATTCCTGCCACATCATTAACATATTTAACAATATTTTCAACCGTAACATCTCTATTACTATGCTGCAGTTTTTTTGTAATACTTTCTGAGGATTTAATTCTGCACTTCACATGTTCAATAGGGTTATCTTTATGGGTTGCCTTAAACTCATCACTTAAAATATCTATTTTCGTTCTGATTTCTTTTAATGCCGCATTATATAACATCAACGCATGAACCCATTCATCTGCCTCGTTATAAAACATCGGTAATTGTAATTCCATGAAATCACCTTTCTTTCGTATAGTTCTTACTTAAATTTTTATCTGTGGCTATTATAGCATACCCAGAAGCATTTTTCGATAAAACTATACTAAAGAAATATTAAAATTCTGTGACCTGCTTACTACTTGCAGAACCGATATTCCACATCTGCAAAGGTAATGGCATCTCCTAAAACAATTTCTTTTTTTTCACCAGCTTCTAATCGTTCTCCATTTACATATGTGCCATTGGTTGAATTCATATCTACTAAGTAAAACTTTTCTCCTTCCTGTTCCATCTTTGCATGAAAACGGCTTACATTCTGACTTTTAATCGCATAATCAACTTTCGTTTTCAGGCTTCCTATAAAAAACGGAAACTCTGGAATAAAAATGGACATATAAGCATCCTTATTCTTCGGCTCCAAAAAATATCCGCTTTTTCTTTCTGCCAGAACTACGGTTGCCTGCTCTTCTTTTTCCAATGATTCTTTTATTTCTGTAAATTTTATGTTATTTTCCCATATTCTCTGTTCTTCAACGGGTTTTATATAATCTGTTCTTTTATCAATATACCCAATTTGATTTTTCTCATCTAATATACGCAGGAGACAATATCCCTCCAAGGCACCAACCACAGCAAAAAATGCTACCATTCTTCCAATTAGAATTTTTCCTGTTACTATGTCAAACATAAATCCCATTTTTACGGCTATTACAACAAGAATCAGAGAAACCATAACCGATATTCCAACTCCTGCCCATACCCATATAGGATATTTTTTCTTTTCTTCTTCATTTTCTATTTCTTCTGCTATTTGAAGGAACTGCTCCTCCTCTTCCCACATCTCTTTTTCCTTCACTTCCTGCCGGTGCATTTCCTCCTCCAGTTCTCCATTATTACATAAAAATTCCAATAATTTGTCAAAAGTACAACCTTCTTCTCTACTGATTTTATAAATACCATAAACAAGAAAAACTGCCGGCTTATCTTTATAATCTACTCTGTCCATCATATATTCAATCAAACGGATTAATTGCTCACCAATATTTTCTTTAAATGCAGAATAGTAGATTAATTCGGTTTCTGTTCCATCAAGGCTCATATAAATATATTCTGGTGCCAAAACAAAACTGTCTTCCAAAAGCAGATATTCTCTGCCCCTTTTTAAAGTTGTTATAATCTCTGTCAAAATGGTTCTAATCTGGTCTTCTTTCAAATTTTCTTTTCGATACAAAACTGTCATAGGCTGCTTTTCTGTAACATTATAATGATATTCTTTTGTTTGGTCGATAGAGCAAATTTCAACTTCAAGAAATCCTTGTATCTGATTATTGGCTACCATTTTCATGCCATAATCTGTTTTATTATCAGTGACTGTTTCCTTCAAAACAATATAATTTTTATGCATGTCTCTTTTATATTCTGGCCGTAGCATAGCTTCTTTTAATTCGCTCCTTCCAATAGTTTTTTATTTTGTCGCAAGACCTCCTCAGGATTATGTAAAGGCACGCTTCTTTCTAAAACAAACTCCGGTGTATTCTTCCAAAAATTTTTGACTGGATTAATCGATATTTTCCCTTTCATTTTTACTTTTACTGTAACAGAAAACCCATTTGTTTCACATGTAATCTGTTGCGCATCCAGCAGAAAAAATCCCTGTTGTGATTCTTCTTCCAAATACTTAGAAATTGTTTTTTCCTGTTCATCATAGGAAGCTTTAAAATAACCCCAGTTGCCCGACTGATTGATATTCTCATAATCATAAGCAGTTCCTTCTATTGTGGCTCGCTGTGTTATTAAGATAGCTCCCTTTCCCAATGCTTTTTCAACAATTTCCTCGGTTCGCACCCTGTCATGAAGATAAAAAGTGAGATAAACCAATGCAAAAATGACAAAAAGAACAATAGGAATTACAAACGCTGCCTCTACAGTAATACTTGCTTCCTTTTTCATTTCATTCATAGTTCCTCTCCTAGCTTCTGATTACAAATTCCAATACAAATGCAGCAAAAACAAACGGCAAAAATGGAAGTTTTGTTTTTAAGGTTATTTTCTTCATAAGCAGCAAAATAAGACTTCCTAAAAAAGATAAGAAAAGCGCTCCCACGAGAAGCATACAATTATTCCAGAATCCAAGAGCAATCCCTGTTGCTATAAAAACAATTCCATCTCCTTCTCCTATTTGTCCTTTTGTCAATTGTCCAATACCAAGCAAAATAATTCCTAACATTATTCCACCTGCTGCCCCAGCTAAAGTTATCTCTTTTGTCCCAAAACCGACTGCTGCCATAACTAATACGCCTCCATAGCAAAGCCAGCTTGGAATTGCTTTTCTTTTCCAATCCCATGTGCTGCATAAAAATAAAAAAAGCAAAAGTATCATCAGAATTATTTTATTAATATTCACATTCTTCTCTCCTTTACTCACCGCATCTTATACACTTTCTTTTATCTGCTACAGAAGAATAATATACTGCATAAACTGTTCTTTTTAATCCGGAGCAGGCTAAAGAATTATGATAGCGATCTCCTTCTTTCGTGATATAAACAGTTTCTTCCATCCATTGATTTTTCACACATTTTTCGCATGATTTATATTTCCCTCCATTTTCATTCCTGGCATCTTCCAACTGTTCCATTCTAAGTCCACTAATCGTCAATTTTAAATGAGTACAGTTCTCATCCATATGATAAACTGTTCCATTTTCTGTAACATACACAAGAAAATCCTCTGATTCATTACTGGGTTCTTTATCTGTATCTACACTCCCCTGTTGATTTTTCATAGTTCGCCCAACAAAAGCTCTTGTTCGCACTCGCTGAGTTACCATGCTGGTTTTGTCGGCAAAAAACGGAATAGGAAAGCGTATAAAATAAATTGCTGTAATTTCTATTTGTCCGTTTGTTTCGTCAATTTTTGATGTTCCAAGGGAAATTCCATAAATTCCACCCAGAATACAGTTTTCATTTATACTTTCCTCATCCAGATATTCATAAAATCGTTCTTTTAGAATTACCAGCTTTGTTACATCAGACAGCTTTTCTACTCCTGTCAGCTGCTGATATCTGGCAATAAATTTCCCTGCTTCAGTGATTCCACTCTGAACAGAATCCTGTAAATAAAGCAGCTGAAAAAAATACAAGAAAAAAAGAACTGCAAATAAAAATATTGGTAATATTAACGCTGCCTCTACTGTAAGGACAGCTCTATGTTCATTACTTTTCATCATTTTCATTTTATAAAATTCTCCTGAGAGTCAATGAAAACACCCTTTTCTTTTACCCTTGAGAAAATACAGAATTTACAGATTCTATATGAATTTGAAGAAATATACTTAGAGAGTGTCTACATTATTTTTTATTGTTCAGGGTAAATAATTAAGATAAAAGAAAAGGGCATTTTCACTGACTCTCTACTCATTATTGATAACAATAGCTTTGATGATTATAAATAGCAAACCCTTCTCCTTCTGTATTTAACAGCTGTTGTACAAATGGAAAGCTCAAAAATTTTTCTTCCAGAAAAAATTGTCCTTCTGCCTCTACACCATAAATGCAATTACTCAAACTAAAATTTCTATCATAACGAAGCTTTATATTTTCTTCTATCAGCTCCATAACTCCATTTATTTTCTGTTCTTTAGGACAAAAATTAAATAGGAGCCTTAGATATTGCTGATAATTCCACATCACACCAGCCTGTGTTTTTGGTATTTCTTTTATTTTGCTTTGCACCAGCTCCCTGTCAAACAAAAGTAGTTCCTCATAGCTGGTCTGAAAAGTACCTTTTGTCTTAAAGATTGGCACCTCTTTTTCCTGTAAAAGAGCACCTGCATCTATAATGGCTTCTTCTGCTGCCCAAATTAATAAAATAATATTTTTAGTCATCTGAACCAGTGGCTCCATACCAGAAAAGCCAATCAAAGCCATTGCTGTAATATACGCCATTTCTGTTTTTTCTGTATCCGTGATTATGTATGTATAATTTAAAATAGTCCTTAAAAACACTATTTTCTTTAAAACTATCTCCAGATTTTCTTTATCTGACAGCTTACCACCTAGAATATATTCTGCCTCATAATCCAAAGCACTTGCCTGCTCATTTTCCTGACTTATATAACTCTTAAAATGTGTTTCGATATAATGAGTCAGCAATAATATTTGAAGCTGCTTATCTGCTCCACTTTCCAGCCAGCTAATTCCATCATATTCCTGATTAAACTGCGCGACCTCTGATTCCATTTCTACCTCGTCCATTCTGGTCTGCATCCTTTTCTTCTTTGTGGAAATTTGTGAGAAATCCTTTACTACTAATCCCAAAATACTGTTGTTATAATTTTTTTGAAAAACATCTATCGGGTTTTTCACATTCTTTTCTGTGTCTTTCAAATCATAATCCAACTGTATTTCCTGTCTTTGATTTTCTTTTATTTCCTTTTTTAATTTTTCTAATATTTCCACATATTCTTCTGCTTCTTCTACACTGCCTCCAATCCAAAGACCTTCTACTTCCAAAACCATATTTAACACTTCTTCACTGCTTTCCAAATATGTCTCTTCCCCCAGCACTTGTCCTATCAAAGAACTCTTTTCACTATTTTCCATTTCTGCATAGTCCTTTAATTTCTCAATCTCTTTCTCAAATGCCCTCTGACTTTCGGCAGACAATTTGTCTTTTTGATCTTTATATACTGCATCAAGCTCTTCTGCTTCTCTAGCAAAAACAGGCTGTTTTTCTCTAATTCCAGACAGTATTCCCTCTGCATCTGCTGTCTGTTCCAAGACCTCTTCTGTTTTTTCAATTAACTTTTCCTCCAACCTCTCCAATTTTTTATAGCTAATTTCTTCCTCTTCTTCTTTCTCTTCTGCTTCTTCTATCTTCTTCAATTTAGATAAAATTTTCTTTGCTTCCTTTTCTAATTTTCCTAATGCAGATAAAATCTCTTTTTTCCCTTCTGCAATTTCTTCTTTTAAAGAAATAAATTCCAAAATATCTAAATTCACCTCTGCCATCTTCTCTTCTGCCTCTAATTGTTTTTCCACAACTATCATGCAGGTATTGGTTTCTTCTATTACTTTCACCATATCCTTTTCATCAGTCAGGAAATCTTCTTCTACCTGATATTTTTCATATTCCAGAATTTCATGAAGCAATAGTTCACCTTCGTATTCATCTGCTCTCACAATATCCAGTACTTCTATCTGTTTTAATTCCATTTCCAGCAAATCCATGGAAAATTCCAGCTTATCTTTGGTCTGATTTTCTGAATGAAGCGTACCATTTATATACTCAGAAAGTGTACTTTTTATGTAATCCATATCTTCACTTTCATTTTCTTCCCCTTCCAGCAAAAAGATATGATATTCCTCCCACAAATTAATGCAGTATTCGGTATATAGACTTTCCAACGCATTTTTCATACTTCTATCTGCATAACTTCTTCCTACACTGACTCTTGCAGACTCCAAAGTAGTGCCAACCAATGCAAGA
Source organism: uncultured Lachnoclostridium sp. (assembly GCA_964437345.1). Taxonomy (GTDB): domain Bacteria; phylum Bacillota; class Clostridia; order Lachnospirales; family Lachnospiraceae; genus CAYTGQ01. Next base: position 15,538 of record CAYTGQ010000015.1, read on the forward strand.
ATCAAAAGAAGTATCATGGATAAAAAAGCAGTAATTTCTCCACATACCATTTTGCATTTTTCTTTTTTATCCACAAAATCCCTCCTTTAACTCCTGTTTACTAACCTTTGTCCACTGTCTGATTCCTTCCACAAATTAGTAAATGTTAATTAATGATACTTTTACTGTCACTATTAATCTGCTTAAATGCCGACTCTACAATATCTGAAATATTTTCTTTAAATATCAGGACCAGTCCAATCAGAATCACCAAAATTAAAATAATTTCAACAACACCTACACCATCTTCTTCCTGACAAAATTCCTTCCATAAATCCTTCATAATCATTTCCTCCTTATCTCAATTTTCCACTGCTATTTTCTTAAAAGCTTAAAAATGCCGGCACTAAAATCACAATTAAAACAATTCCAAACATCATAAGCATGGGAAACAAAAGTTTTGTACCAGCCTCTTCACCCTGCTGTTTAACATTTTCTTTTCGCTCTTCATATGCCAGTTTTCCCTCTATTTTCAGTAATTCTATCAACCCTCTGGAACCTTTTCTTATGTTCTGTGATAACAAAGTTGAAAACTTCAAATATGGAGTTAACTTAACACGCGCTCCAAAGCGTCTGATTGCTTCAATTTCTGCAATTCCATTCTGCATTTCTCTCCATGTGATTGTCATTTCTTCATAAACATACCTCCGTTTCTGTCGTTCTATTTCTTTCTGCTGTTTTTCATACTGGAAAACCAATCGTTTCCATGCACCAGTGATGGTCATTCCCGCACTGAGCAATAATGTAAACTGACTAATTAATTCCGGATAATCCATGAGTAACTGCTTTTCTCTGTCCTTTTCCTTTTTTTCTAACGTTTCTTTTATTGCTACTATCCACAACAATATTCCTGCCAATACGAAAAACACAAAAATTCCGCCTTTTTTCTGTTTCTCCTCTTCATAAACCACTTTTTTTCCATTGACTTCTACAGGAAGTTTTATCTGCCTTTCCTGCTCTGAATTCAGAAAGGTCTTCTCAATCTCTGAAAGTAATGCTTTCTTTAACTGCTCCTGTTTCGATAGCTCCCTATACTCCACTTTCATACCAAATACATGGCTCATTTTGTACTCTTCGTAAACGAATGTTGCTGTCAGCATAACTATACTGCCCTGTTTTTCAACCTCGTCACGGTTTACTTTTCCAACTCTGCTTATTATCTCTTCTCTATCACTTGTCCAAAGAATGCTTATTGGTGTATTGGCAATAACATCTGGAAATATTAAATCCTCTGTAATCTTTTCTGCCGATGCATTACACCCTAAAATAGCCTTTTCTAACTCTGGTATTGTTGTTTTCACAATGTTCTCAAACTCAGCCAGTGTGTATTTCTCTGGAGTAATTAAAAGAGTGATATCTTCCGAGATTCCTTCCTCTCCTTCTATTTCTGCCTTTAGTTCTACTTCCAATTCTTCTCCACCATATTCCGGGCGATATAATACATTTCCTTGCTGTAAAAAGGTTTTCTCCTGACTGGTTAAAAGGAATAAAACTGCCACACCTAAAACTGCTGCTATAATTAAACCTAACCATTTTATCCATTTCTTTAGAAATGATGGCAATAGTGTTTCAGGATTTTCAAGAGGATATAGCCTCTTTAATCTTTCTTTGATCTTTTCCATCTGTTGATTTTTACATTTCAATATCCACAATCCTCCCTGACAACTCGTAAGCCACTACATACACACCTAATAAACCTGTCATAATCGTTATTCCTAAAAAGTTATGATATAACGGATCCAGCAAGCCACCCGAAAATATCTTCATATATGCAATAATTCCAAGAGGAACAAATGACATGATTTTAGCTTCTAATTGCTTTGCTGCTGTTAGTGTTTTTATCTGCCGCTTTACTTCTATTTTGTCTTCTATGGTTTCCAGTGTAGCTGTAATAATTGCAATCAGATCGCCACCAGTTCGTTTGCAAACCGAAAATATTTCTGCAAATAATTTAATATCTTCTACCCCACTTCTTTTTCCAAAATCCGTCAAAATCACCTCTATACTCTGATTTATTTGCAGCCCTGCTGTAATTCCTGCAAATTCTTTTACAATTAATTCTTCTTTTCCATACAAAATCTGCATATCTTTTTCTGCACTGATAAAACTATTCTCAACAGAATATCCCGCATTCAAAGCACCCAAAAGAGCTGTCAATCCTTCTCTGAACTGTAAATTAAGCTGCCATCGCCTTTCTTTTATTTTCAGTTGTTTTTGCTTTTTTACATAAAAGATACTAAGGGGTGTAATCAAAACACTTATCAAGACATTTTCATAAAACAAATAAGAGATACCAAAGAATAATAAGATACCTATAGATAAATAACGAATTAATTCTTCTTTTGAAAATGTATAATCATCATAATCTATGGCAGCAAAATTCCTGCCCGATTCAGCTTTTCCTGATTTTTTAACCTTTCTACCGGAACTAAATTTCCCAGAACCCGGTCTTCCTCTTCTCCAGTTTCTACAAACTGATACAAGGGATTCAAAATAAACTCTCCATCTTTCCATGCTTCTACCTCAGTAATTTCCAATACTCTTCTGGATTTATCCCGAAGTCTTCCCAGATGAACTACAATATCAATAGCAGAAGCAATCTGCTTCCCCACTGCTGCCAACGGCATCTCATGATAAGACAATACCAATGTTTCCAAGCGATTCAGCATATCCTTTGCACTGTTAGAATGACCTGTGGATATACTTCCATCATGCCCACTGGACATAATCTGAACCAGATTCGCTGCTGCAATTCCATCTCTTACTTCTCCAAGTACAATCCGGTCAGGGCGCATTCGCAATGCTGATTTTAATAAATCTTCAATGGCAATTTCATTTTTACCTTCTACATTGGCATTTCGCACTTCCAGACTAACCAGATTGGGAATCCCTTTTAACTGAAGCTCTGCCGAATCCTCAATGGTAATTACCCTTTCATCTGCCGGGATATAATTGGATAATACATTTAAAAAGGTAGTTTTCCCTGAACCAGTTCCACCACTAATGAAAATATTATAAGAACCTGCTACCAGCTTTTTTAAAAATTCTGCCGCCTCTCTGGTAATTGACTCCATGCCAATTAAATCTTCCATCGTAATTGGATTAACCGGAAACTTTCGAATTGTTACAATGGGTCCATTAATAGCTATTGGAGCAAGAACTACATTAACACGGGAACCGTCTTCCAACCTGGCATCTACAATGGGATTGGTTTCATTAACAATGCGATTTGCTCTTGCCACTATCTGTTGAATAATATCCTCAAGCCTTTCTTTAGATGCAAACTCCTTTTCACAAGAAAATAATTGTCCATGTTTTTCAATAAATATACTTTGATAACCATTAATCATAATTTCTGTAATTTCATCATCTTCTATTAGCTCTTGCAGAATATCCAATCTTCTCATACTGTTAAACAGTTCTCTTCGAAGCTTCTGTTTTTCCTCCAAAGATATATATTGCTTTTTTCCTTCCCGCAAAATACCTCTGTCAATCATTTCGTAGACTTCACTGTCTTCCATTTCTCTGGACAGTTCTATCTGCTCTAATATCTGGTTGCGAATCAAATCGAATTTTTCATTATAAGTCTGCATACACACTGTCCCAATTTCGTCTTTTCCAACTTATCCAGGTTATAATTCCCTTGAAAAATTGCCTCATCAAACGGTAGCTCTACTTTCTTTATCTTTTCATAAAGATTTCTTCTGTTTGTAAGCTGCATACTGTTAACGAGACTATTCTCTTTTTTTAAAAAGGCTCTGTTTAAAAAATCCGGCATATAAATCTCGTCCATCTGCTCCAGCAAAAAGAACATTGCTGAATTCCAGCATCCGATGTCAAAAATAATAATCTCATAAGAAGTATTTTTATAAAGCTCCATCAGGAAAAATTTAATATCTTCTTCTGTTACTCCCATTAAATCTTCATAGTAATCTGGTGAAAAAATACAGTCTAATCTTCCTCGTTTCTCTGCCATTAAGGAAATTCCCGTAAGACAGCCTTCCTTTCTTTCCCGAATCCAATATAAAATATCTGAAAGATTTCCTCTGATATTTTCCTCCTCTTCAAAACTGGAAACCAGCTCCATTCCTATGTATAAAACACGCTGATACTTTGATATATTCTGCTTTTTATTACCTTCTCCTGCTTTACTGTACATCCCTGCATTATCTGAAAGTGCCTGCCCTAATGCCAGCGAGAATAAAGTCTTTCCACTACCTCCAAAGGGTGAAAATACTCCTATCAGCTTTTTATTATGCTCTGTCTCCACTACCTCCGGCAATACTCTCAGCATCATTGGACTGGCATAACACATTGCCAGTTCCTTTACCAGACCTTCCATTGACTGATACTTATACAAAAAAGGATATTCACCAGCTTCTCTGACCATTCCATGCTCTGCTAAAAGCATGATGTGCGTTGCTTTTTCTTTAAAGAATTCCTCCAATGCAATATCTTCTCCAAGTAAAAGCAGTTCCACTGGATTTTCCTCCAGAAAATCTTTAAGGCTGATTAAATTTGTAAATACCCTGGACTCTAATAAAAAATCTGCCTTTTGATTCAGATACTCCATTAACTGACAAGCATACCCAATATCTTTGTCATAAATCGCCAAAACCCCCTGTTTCAACTAATTCCCCCTTTTTAACAGTGCCACTTACCGGCACTGATTCCTAAAGCATAGATTTATCCCACAAATGAAACTAATCCAAACCGACACCCTAAAAATCCAATTAAAATTGCAATTGTAAAATGAATCACCGGTGCTCTTCCATCCCGTTCACTTTGGTAATATTCTATTCTTTCCTGATTGTTACATTGTTTCGAAATAAAACCTGCAAGATATTGCAGACGATTTTTAAAACCTCCGGTCTGTAATAACCGGATAAAAGATAATACCCCTCCTGCTAAGAATGCAAGAATCATGGTATTTATGATAATTGGCGTTCCATACATACCGCCGATTACAGAAAATAACTTTATGTCTCCTGCGCCTAACATTTTGTAACGAAACAGTATCCACAAAAGTAAAATGGGTATCATCGCTCCAAATAACCAGACTACAATTCCCTTTATTCCATACTCCAATATCCGCCACAACAAACCTGCTGCCATGCCTGTCAGAATAATAGAATTCTTCACTTTATAAGAAATATAGTCGTTACAAACTGCTATCGTGAGAAGACAACAGATAATAAAATCTTTAACCGTTCTCCTCTCCTTTTTTTGTAGTGACGTTATCTTAACACAAACATTTTTTGTCTGTCAATCAGTGAGAATTACCATATTATTTTTTTATAATTGTTGATTTTTTACAAAACCACCCATGAAACCAGCTCCTAAAAAAATACAACTTTTAAAATTCCACTGCTTATATTCTTATACGCAGACCTCTGTTTAAGCCAGCTTCCCCTCCTAATTCATGTCCATAACATTGCAAATCAGAAAATTGAATACAACTTTCCTCCAAAACTATTTTTCCACCCACAAAATATAATAATTTTTCACTTTATGCATGTTCTAATAGACTTGTCCTTGTTTTTATGATAAAATACACTTTAAGAGTATATTATACAAAAGGAGGCAATAAAATATGGCATTTTTCAAGAAAAAAGTCAATGAGAATTTAGTTTTATCCCTTTCGCAAATGGAAGACATTAACTACCAAAAGGAATCTGAAGAACTACAAAAAGTATATAATCGTTTAAAAGCCGGAAATCTTAGTATCGACGACGTTTTCCGCAAAAATGTTTCAACTTTAATACAATCTGCTGATTTGGGAATCACCATTAATTTTCATATGGATAACATGAAAGAAATGTCTGGTTTTGTTGAAAGCTCTGCAGATGTAATTTCTGATGCGACAAAAGGTGCCGCTAAAATTGCCGAAGAAGTTATCACACAACAACAACATTTAACAACTACCATTACAGAGGCCTCCGTTGATTGTGAAAACGTTTATAAATCCATTGAACAGGAACAGGACGATTTAACTAATATTAAGAATTTATCCATATCTACAATTGAGATATCCAAACAGACACAGTCTGACATGGAAATCTTATTCCAAATTGTTGAACGCATGAATGAAGTTATTGCCGGAATCAATTCTATTTCCAGCCAGACAAATCTTCTTGCATTAAATGCTTCTATCGAGGCTGCCCGTGCAGGCGAAGCAGGAAAAGGTTTTGCCGTTGTTGCAGAAGAAATCCGCAAACTGGCAGAAGAAACACAAGTGCTTACCGGAAACATGGAAAACTTTATTACTGATATACATACTGCATCCCAAAAATCATCAAAAAGTGCTTCCGATACAGTTGCCTCTCTTGATACCATGCTTGAAAACATTTCAGAAATTCGTGATATCAGTGCTAACAATCGAAATGCCATGAAGCAGATTGCAGATAATATTAATTCCATTGCCAGTGCCAGTGAAGAAATTAATAATGCAATGGATGACTTAGGCAATCAGACCATTCAGATTTCAGAACAGTGTGAACAGCTTTCAGAAACTGCTTCTAAAATGTCCACTATAACAGAGACTGTACGTACAGTTTCACAACCGGTTAATGAAGTAACAAAAGAAATTCAGTTAGCTATTACTAGTTTTCATAAACTCAACCAGGATCCTTTCTTTAAAATTACAAACGCTGCAATTTTCATATATACTAAGTGGGGAGATATGTTAGTGAGTAATTGGATAGGCACACTACAGAAAATGGTTGAGACAAAAGAACTGCTTCCAATTCATCTTGAACCGGAAAAAAGTGCATTTGGGCAAGTTTACGCTGCTTTTAATCCAAAAGATAAAGACTTGGCTGCTCTTTGGAAAACCGTTGGTGAAAATCATAAGGCAATGCATAAAGATGCCAAAAGCCTTGTAAGTGCTCTTAATCAGGGTAATTACAACGAAGCAGAAAAGATTTTTAGTGAAATCCAGAAAAAACACTCTGCCTTCTCTGCTACTGTAAATAAATATCTTGACCTTGTGAAAAGCAAATGTTCTGAGGATGAACTTGCAGCAATTCGCAAAAGATTTGGTAAATAAAAAGCAAAAAATAGGTGCTTCGGCACCTATTTTTTATATGCTTCCAACTAACCCAACAGCAAAAAGAAGTATCACTCCCGGAAATCCTAGTACTCCTGCAACAGATATAGTCCATCCATTCAAACCAACTTGTATCCCCAACCCTGCAAACTGTACAAGTTGATTTAAAAAATATATTCCAATCACTCCAAATATCATTCTGTAAATTAAATTTATAATAATTTCAATTAATTTCATTACTTCCTCCAAACCAATCATATGCGTCCACTCTTATGGGCAGACTTTTGAAAATCTAATCTATACTTGTCTTATTCCAGTATATTGCCGATTTTCAAAAATCATTCCATATTTTGAATACTTTTCCATTTTCCCGACTATACTATATAAAAGAAAACTAAATTTTATGGAAGGTGGGATATTTTGTTTAAAAAAAGAAAAACATTAAATGAACTTTATGAAGAACAGTTATTAGAGGATATCAGAAAAACAAAATTAGCTTTAGATACAGCCCATTCCAATTTTAATAACGCTTTAGATCCCGATTTAATAGACTGCTGTATCTATGAATTAAATGCTATGCAAAGGCGCTATGCTTTTCTTTTAAAACAAGCAGAAAAATTAGATTGCGGTTTGTCGCACTAGATTGGCAAACGGACAGACTTCCCATCGGGTGGTTACTTAA
>CAYTGQ010000016.1:0-22330 GCA_964437345.1 uncultured Lachnoclostridium sp.
ATGAAAAATCATATTCTGCACAGCAAGATAACGCCCCATTATGTGATGTGCAAAAAAAATGCGGAAACTCAAGCTAAATCAAGAGTTGATATAAAAACACGGATATGGTATAATAGTATGTCATGGTTTGCAATATACAGTAAGAAAAAGATAGATATCATTAAGAAAAAGAGGAGAAATTAAGATGATTTACGGAGCATTATTAGCAGGTGGAAGTGGAACAAGAATTAAAAGCTCAAATATACCAAAACAGTTTATTCTGGTTAATGACAAGCCAATTATTGTCTATACGATTCAGAATATGTTTAAAGTAAAACGTTTTGATTGTCTTTATGTTGCAGTTCATAAAGATTTTTATGAATATATGCAGGAAATGGTAGAAAAATTTATACCGGAAAAAGATAAGGTGAGAATTATTTTAGGCGGAAAAGAGCGTATGGATACCATTCATAACGTAATTGATGCCATTCAGTCAGAAAATGGAATAACGGACGAAGATGTTATTGTAATACATGATTCTGTGCGTCCATTTGTAACAGAGAAAATTTTAAATGACAGTATTGATGCGGCAATTAAGCATGGTGCAGTAGTTACCGCTCTTCCAGCCAGTGATACAATTATTCACTCAGAGGACAGAGAGGTTGTAAGTGAAATTCCGGATCGTTCAAAAGTATTTCATGGACAGGCTCCGGACAGCTTCAATCTCAAGCTGTTAATTGAAATGGAAGATAATCTTACCGAAGAACAGAAAAAGATTATTACAGGAACTTCACAGATTTGTACATTTAACAACAAACAGCTTCACATGATTGAAGGAGATGCAATTAACTTTAAAATCACAACTGACAGTGATTTAGTGATTGTTAGAAGCATTCTGGAAAAATAAGCAGCTTTTGTTATGGACAGCAGAAAGGAAGACGAAAGAATGAAATCATTAATAACAATACCGGAGAAAATGAAAGCCTTAGTGCTTCATGGTGTATCCAATCTTACATTTGATGAGGTGGCAGTACCAGAATTAAAGCCAGGTACTGTTTTGGTTAAAATCAGAGCATGCGGAATCTGTTCCAGCGATATTCCAAGAATTTTTGTAAATGGAACCTATCATTTTCCAACTATTCCCGGACATGAATTTTCAGGACAGATTGTAGCGGTTGGTGATGAGGTTGACGAAGCTTTATTAGGCAGAAAAACCTGTGTATTTCCATTACTTCCATGTAAAACCTGTAAATCCTGTGAAATAGAAGCATATGCACAATGCAGTAATTATAATTATTTTGGCTCCAGATGTGATGGCGGTTTTGCTGAATATCTGGTTGTACCAGTATGGAATCTGGTTCCTTTTGATGATTCTGTTTCTTATGAGGCCGCAGCTTTATGTGAACCTGCGGCAGTAAGCCTTCATGCCATTGATTTAGCGGATATTAAAGAAGGTCAGAATGTTGCAGTAGTAGGAACAGGAACAATCGGTTTCCTTATGGCCGCATTTGCAAGGGACAAGAAAGCAAATGTAGTTGTATGCGGACGTTCAGCCAATAAGATTGCTTACGCAGAAGAATTAGGTTTTAAGACGTTAAACATTAATAGTGAAACTATTATGGAAGACGTTAAGGGGCTGATTGGACAGGATGGATTTGACGTTGTAATTGAGGGCGTTGGCTCAAATGAGTCCATTGAATTATCCATTAGTCTTGCAGGTGCACTTGGCACAGTTATTTTAGTTGGTAATCCGACAGATGATTTGAATCTGCCTAAAAATGTATACTGGTCTATTTTAAGAAAGCAGATTACAGTACGAGGCTCATGGAATTCCAGCTATAATTCTAAAGTGAATGACTGGGCGGCGGCACTGGATATTTTGAAAAATAGTGATTTTGATTTTGAACGCTTTATTACCCATAAGTTTGCAATGGAAGACCATGAAAAAGCATTTGGGGTATTTAAAGATAAAAATGAGTTTATGTTAAAGGTTATGTTTGTTCAGAATGGAGAACAGGAGTAAGAAAATGCAACAAAGTAATATTTTAATCGACAGAGTCGAGTTTAAACGTATTATCTTCCATATGGAAGGAAGACTTATTGGTTTTGAAAAAAAGCCAAAAATGTATTTTTATTGTAATGAAACCAGAGAAAAGGTGTATCCACAGCATTATGACATGGATGGAGAGCATTTTTACATTACAATGAATGTAATGAGTGTAAATAAAGAGTTACCAATGAACAGTGGTGATTATTATCTGGTTGTAGAAGATGGGAAAAAGCAGCAGTGCTTTGGTAAATTATCAGAGAACTTTGACGGAATATTAAATCAGAATCCTGAGAATCCTGCCAATATCTGGGTTCATAAGAGTCCTGGACATTTCTTCCACGGAATTTCCATGGAAGATTTGGATACTGGTGATTATCTTTTAAGAGTAGCTGTAAAGCTTCCGGCACCAAAACAGTTCTATATGAAACGCGAATTTGAAGCGTGGAAGACAAGAAGAATTCAGCATCTTCAGGAAATCAAGGGTGAACTTTTTATTGTCTTGTTTAATTTCTTAAATAAGAGAATTAAGAAAAAGGGTAACAGAATTTTATTTGCATCTGGTTCCCGTGCAGAGCTTGGTGGAAATGAAGAGTTTATCTATAAAAGAATGGTAGAAAGAGGCTTGGATAAGCAGTTTGATATCCGCTTTGATTTTAAGTCCAACATTGCAGAAAAGAGAGGTATTCTGAAGAAGATTAAGTTTACTTATCTATTAGCTTCCAGTGATATCATTATCATTGATGATTACTATCCGGACATTTATCAGGTGGATTATGACAAGGATGTAAAGGTTATTCAGGTATGGCATGCGTGCGGTGCTTTTAAAGCCTTAGGCTTAGAAAGAATGGATAAACCGGGAGCACCACCGTTGAATACAAGAGTGCATAAATGTTATGCAGCAATGCCGGTAAGCTCTGAACATTCGGTATTACATCATGCAGAAGCTTTTGGTATTGATGAGAATAAATTTTATCCAATCGGTATTCCAAGAACAGATATTTTCTTTGATGAAGAATATAAGAAGAATATGGTGGAAGAGCTTCACAAGCAGTTCCCAAAGACAGCTTCTGCGAAAAAGGTTTATATGTATGCTCCAACCTTCCGTGGTGATAATGCCTTAAATGCATATTTCCCATTTGATAAGGTGAATTTGAAGAAATGGGGCAAACGTATGAAAGAAGAAGGTTCTGTTTTACTGATTAAGATGCATCCATTTGTAAAGCAGTCAGTTGTAATTCCGGAGGAATATAAGGATTATATTATTGATATGGCATCTTATCGTGAGGTAAATGACCTGTTGTTTATTGTAGATGTATTGATTACAGATTATTCTTCAATCATTTATGAGTTCTCTTTACTTAGAAGACCAATGTATTTCTACGCTTTTGACCTTAATATGTATGTAGATACAAGAGATTTTTATGAGCCTTATGAAGATATTGTACCGGGCAAGATTATCAAGAATTTTGATGAATTACTTGACACAATAGGAAAAGATGAGTATTCTAAAGAAGCATTAGAGGCTTTTGTTCGTAAGAACTTTACTTACACAGATGGAAAGGCCACAGACAGAGTCATTGACCAGCTTATTCTTGGAAAAACAGAAGAATAGGCACTGAAAAGAGAGAGAGGTAAAGACGTGGAAAAGGAAAAGGGCAAAATATCAGTATCTATGATGTGTGTCGGTATTGACCAGTTATTAGATTATGTAAAGGTTTTTAATGAAGAAAAAATCGAGTACATTCATGTAGATATCATTGATGGTGTGTTTGCACCTAACTATACAGTTGGAACAGATTATGTAAAACAGCTTCGTAAGCTTACAAATATTCCATTTGATTTTCACTTTATGGTAGAATATCCGGAAGAAAAGATTAAATGGTTTGACATTCAGCCGGGAGATTTAGTTGCAGTCCACTATGAAAGTGCAACTCACATCAACCGTTGTCTCCAGTATGTAGCTGATAAGGGAGCAACACCGATGATTGCACTGAATCCGGGAACACCTATTTTTGTTCTGGAAGAAAGTCTGGATTACATTGGCGGTGTGCTGAATATGTGTGTTAATCCGGGATTTGCAGGACAGGCAATTGTTAAAAGTGCAATTCCTAAGGTTGGAAAACTGAGAAGATATCTGGACGAAAGAGGCTATAATGATATATTTATTGAAACAGATGGTAATATGTCACTGGAAAACAGCCGCCTGACCTATGAACAGGGCTCCAGAATATTCGTAGCAGGTACTTCAAGCATTGTAACTCCAAATGCAGCCGGTGCGAAAGAACGTATCTGGGCCAAACGTAAAGTAATTGGATGGGAATAGTCAGAATCAGTTAAGTAAATAAAAGAATTACACATAAAGAATGGGACAACCTGGCGGGTTGTCCCATTTTGTGTGTTAGGAAAGCTTTTTAATACCGTCCTGAAGATATTTGATTTCTTTATAATTTTTACGCATTCCACGAAGGAAAGTCAACATCAGTTTTTCTAATTCTTTGTTTTGGACATCAATTGGCTTACGAAGCAGATGCCAGAAAACTTTATAAGGATTAAGCTCATAATCAATTTTATAAACGGGTCTTAATTTGACCTCCTTACCGGCATTTTTCTTGGCTTTCAGAGTGTTATACTGCTCAGTCAGCGTATGAATCTGCTCTAAATCTTTCTTAGTATCCTTGCACCAGATTACTAAGGTTTCTTTCATTTTCTTATTGCGCCATTTAGCAATTGCTTTTTCAGAATGAGGCATTCTGTTCAGTTCATCTGCAGTAGCATTAATATCTTTTGCGCTTGCTACAAAATCCTGTACAGACTTGATTAAGGCATTTCTGGTTTCCATATGCTCTGTCTTATTAGCTGGTGGATTCATAAGGTCATATTTGTAATCACCGCTTATAAAGTCTTCCGGCTTACAGCAGTGAAGCCAGTCATAGTATGGAATAAAACGAATGGATTCCAGTGTGTGAATAACCAAAAGAGTAGGAACTCCCATAGCAAGACAAGGAAGTGCACAGTGCAGACGGCGGGTTAATACGCATTTTGCATTCTGATACAATGTCAGAGTCTCTTCTACATTTTTGGAACGTTCTTCCCAGCTTAACTGCTGGTTGGCTTTCTGGTCAATGTCGTGGCATACTGTTTTGATTTCGATATCAGTATCCTTTAACATTTCACGAACCTTCTGTTCTACCTTTGGAGTAACATCTACCAAGCAGATATACTCCTTTTCAGGTTTAATAATTTTCTGCTGTGGAAGAGTAAGAGTAATGCAGCCGGAAAACTCAGCTTTTACACCATTTTCTTCCATTTTTTGTTTTGTGAAATAATCTCTACAGCCGATAGGACCATAAGCATTAAGATAGTCAGCCCCTACTCCGGAAAGGTACTTATAGTCCACAGGACAGCCTGCCTGTTTTGCTTTCTCGTTGTCAGAGTAGTGAAATCCTACAAAGTGAGGATAGATATATTTTGATGGTGGCCAGTTCCATTTATGCCACATCCACCATGCAGACATTACAGTTGCTACTGGCTCTTCATCTTCGCTTACGAAGGAATTAATTTTTTCGCGGTCAATAATATAATCAATCTGAGGTAAAAACTGTGAAATTGCATAGGACTGAATGTCATCGCCCAGATTGGTAGTTGGACCGTGTACAAGTAAACCGTATTTCATGGTTCTCCTTTCCTGAACATAACGTCAATGTTTTGGTAATCAGCTTATATTATAGCAGAAAGATAGGTATTTGACTAGCTTTTTGTTATATGCTATTATTTTATTATATGGGATAAAATATATTCATAATATATTTGATAAGTTAATATAAAGGAGAAGCGTTATGAAATATGGCGTATTGTTAAACAAGAACAATAAGAATATTGGGGATGATATTCAGGCGTTTGCATTATCACAGTTTTTACCAACTCTGGATTATTTTATTGACAGAGAGCATATTGATGAGTTCCGTCCGGATGATGATGAACCCGTTGCAGTTATTATGAATGCATGGTATATGTGGGCAAAATGGAACTGGCCACCATCAAAATACATTATACCTAAGTTTATTGGTTTTCATTATGCAGATCATCAGCTTGCAAAACAGCCGGGTTCACCTGTGAAATATGAATTTTTAAATGGAATTGGTGGAGAATATTTAAAAGCATATGGTCCGGTTGGATGCAGAGATCAGTATACCTGTGATCAGCTTAAGAGCTTGGGTGTTGATGGTTATGTAAGTGGATGTATCACTATGACTTTGCCTAAGATGCCTGAGACAGAGAATAAAGGTAATTATATCTGCCTTGTTGACTTGGAAAAACGTGCTGCAGATAAGATGAAAAAGATTCTGGAGGAAAAGGGTATTGAAGCAAAGATTGTAAAGCATGACCGTGAACGTGACTTTAATATGTCATGGGAAGACAGAGAAAAACAGGTAGTAGAAATGCTGACTCTTTATCAGAATGCAAGATGTGTAGTTACAAAGAGACTGCATTGCGCACTGCCATGTCTTGCTATGGAAGTACCTGTATTCTTAATTAAGGAAATGGAAGATGATATCCGTTTTACTCCATATTATGATTTCCTTCATAGAACTACAGTTACAAAGTTCATGGAAGATGATTATGACTATGATTTTATGAATCCTCCTGCTAATAAGGATGATTATAAGCCATATAGAGAAAAAATCATTGCAGATGCTAAGGCTTTTGTGGCTGAAATGGAACAGACAACAGGAACAGTGGAAGAATTAAGTAAGATTCCTTATACAGAGCAGGAAGCCATTAATTGGCGTCATGATGTTATGAAAGCAGCTATGGATGACTGGCTGGACAAGTATCGTGAAGTACAGTTAGATAATAAGAAGCTGGAAAAGAAGGTTAAGAAATTAAGAAACGATGAAAGTGCACTCAAGGACGAGATTGCAGCACTAAAGAAAGAAAAAGAAGAACTGAAAAAGAAGAATAACGAATTAACACAGAGACTGAATGAAGGTCTGGGACAGAAGCTTAAGAGAAAACTGGGATTATCAAAGTAACAAGTTGACTTTTCGATAATGAATGATTATAATTACTCCTGTTGCAGACATATAAGAACTGTAACTGGCATTATGTATGAACGGGAGGATTTGAGTGAAACAATATATCCAGAACTTTAAAAAATATAAGTATTTATTATATGAACTTGTAAAAAAAGGGATTAAATTAAAGTATAGAAGGTCCTATCTTGGAATTTTGTGGACTTTATTAGAACCATTACTTACCATGGCTGTTCTTGCCATGGTGTTTGGCGGTTTCTATGGTAAAGCAGATAATACTTTTCCTGTGTATATTCTGACAGGCAGACTTTTGTACAGTTATTTTTCCAATGCAACAAAAGTAGCCATGAAATCTATTCAAAGTAATGCAAGAATGATAAAAAAGGTCTATGTTCCAAAATACATTTATCCTTTGTCAGGAGTTATTTATAATTATATTATCTTCCTGATTTCTCTGGTTGTTTTAATTGGTGTGGCTGCTGTATTACAGGTAAAACCAACAATTTATCTGATACAGGCATTAGTCCCTTTGATTTTATTGTTTATTATGTCATTGGGCGTTGGGCTGATACTGGCAACAATGAATGTATTTTTCAGAGATTTAGAGTATTTATGGAATGTTGCATTAATGCTGATTATGTATGCCTGTGCAATTTTCTATAAACCAGCTATGGTAATTGAAAATGGATATGGGTGGTTATTTAAGATTAATCCGCTGTATATGATTATTGCTAATTTCAGAGAGACTGTTATGTATGGACAGCCACTTAGTATGGAATATCTGATTCCTTCTGCTGTTTTCAGTATTGGCAGTCTGATTATTGGTGTATATGTATTTTTCAAGAAGCAGGACGAGTTTATTTTACACATTTAATAAATGGAGGATGTCATGGCTAAAAAGACAGTGATTAAAGTAGACCATGTGGGCATGAAATTTAATCTGAGCCAGGAAAAAGTAGATAATTTAAAAGAGTATGTAATTAAGTTCTTAAAAAGAGAAATTAAATATAACGAGTTCTGGGCATTGAAGGATGTTACTTTTAGTGTGCAGGAAGGTGACAGGGTTGGTATTCTGGGATTAAACGGTGCCGGAAAAAGTACCCTTTTAAAGGTAGTTTCTGGTGTTTTGAAACCAACAGAAGGAACCGTTACCACAAAAGGCAAGCTGGTTCCAATGCTGGAGCTTGCGGCAGGTTTTGATCCACAGTATACAGGAAGCGAAAATATTTATCTTTATGGTGCCATGCTTGGATACAGCAAAGAATTTATAGATTCCAAATATGAAGAAATCGTAGATTTTTCCGGAATTCGTAGATTTATGGATACTCCTGTAAAGAATTATTCTTCCGGTATGAAAGCAAGACTTGGATTTTCCATCGCTACAGTAGTGCAGCCGGATATTTTGATTTTAGATGAGGTGCTTTCTGTAGGTGATAAGAAGTTTAAAAGGAAAAGTGAAAAAAAGATTATGTCCATGTTTGATAGTGGAGTAACTGTTTTATTCGTTTCCCATTCCCTTCCACAGGTAAAGAGAATCTGCAATAAAGCAATCCTTTTGGAAAATGGAAGATTGATTGCAGCAGGAGATGTGGATGAGGTTGCAAAGATTTATGAAGAAAAAAGTGGAGAGTAGGAAATAGCATGAAACGTCTGGGTTATGTTATATATGGAATAATTTTTAATATATTCCGACTCTGCCCAATTAAGAAGAAAAAAGTTGTTTTGTTCATGATACACAATAGCAAATTCAAAGGAAATCTTAAGTTTATTCATGATGAGATGAAGAATTTGGACTCTGAATTTGAATTTATTGTAGTGTCTAAGAAACAGCTTTTTTCTGTATCTGGAAGTGGTTTTACTAAGATACTTTCTTTGATAAAGGCAGTTTTATATTTTTATTTTGTATTAAATTATCATCTGGCTACAGCAGAATATATTTTCTTAAATGATAATTTTCAGCCTCTTGCCTATATGAATATATCCAAAAAGGCTAAGGTAATACAGTTATGGCATGGAGTAGGGGCATTTAAGAGGTTTGGACTGACAACAGAGACAGACCCGGTTATATGCAGATGTACCCGTAAAGGTAATCAGAAGGTCACATATATGTTTGTATCTTCAAAACAGGTCCTTCCTTTCCATGAAGAGGCAATGGGAATACCAAGGGAGCGAATTTTACCAATAGGGATTCCTGTCATGGATTATTATCTGGATGAGAAGAGAAAAAAAGAAGGCAGAGAAGCTGTATATCAGAAATATCCTGAATTAAGAGGTAAAAAGGTGTTACTTTATACACCAACTTTCCGTGCAACAGAAGAAGAAAATAAAGCGTTGTTACAGTATTTTGATTACAGGGAGATAAAGCGTCAGTTAGGGGAAGAATGGGCTGTTTTAATTCGTCTTCATCCACAAATCAGAAAAGATGTACAGATAGATGAACCAGACTGTTATGATGTGACAGAATATGAAGATATCAAAGAACTTATGGTAACAGCGGATGCACTGGTAAATGACTATTCCTCTACGGTTGTAGAATATGCTCTTTTGAGAAAACCGATTTATCTGTATGCCTATGATTTAGAAAAATACGACAGAGGTTTTTACAGAGATTATAAAGAAAGTGCACCGGGACCGGTTGCTTATAATCTGGAGGAATTAATTAAGTATATTAAATTAGAACAGGTAGATGAAGAGAAGCTTAACTATTTCTTAAGTCTGCACTATGATTTTGAACTTTTAGACGGTAAGGCAACAGAACGTGTTGTAGCGAAAGTATTAGAAAAAGGATTATAAAAATGAACAGTTATATTGAAGTAGCCCGTTATCATATCGAAAACAATACACTCTTTGTAAAAGTAAAAGGGTTTATTTGTGGACCTTCCGTAGAAAAAATGGGGCTTACTGTTATATTTCGTAATGGAAAATGGAACAGAAGATTTCCAATTGAGGCAGACTGTTTTTATTCAGAAGAAGAAAAGGGCTGTTTTTTTACAGGAAAAGCCAATATAAGCCTTCCTGATGTATTCTATCTGAAAGAAGGAGAGGAACTTTCAGAAGAGACAAAGGTTTTTGTTGAAGTATTTAATAGTCAGGAAAGATTCTGTCAGGTAATGGAAGATATTATACTTTCTAAAGAGTTATTTATAAAAAAAGCAGAAAAGAAAAGTTTTTTATTTTCCATATACAAGGTGCTGGCAACCTTAATCTGTATTTTGCTGCTTCCGCTTTTTGTGGCAGATGGTTATTTTGCAGTAAAGGGTTATAAGCCTTTGGATACAGGAGAACACAAGGCTTTAGGATTGCGGGGAATTCTTCGCCATGCCAATGAACTGACTAAGCGAATCTGCGGATTTGCCTATAGTCTTAGAGAAGTGAAAACTAATTATTTAAGACATTGTTACATTCGATATTGTAAGCAGCCTGTCCGTGACAATAATATTTTATTATTGTCGGAACGTCTTTTGGAAGAAAACAGCAATATGGCACTGATAAAGGAAGAATTGTCCAAAGAGGATAAGCTGGTTCTTACTGAATTTATACGAGTGAAGACAGTAGATAAGCTCACATTTGGAGAAATCAGGGAGTCTGCAAAGAAAATGGCAGAAGCGCGCTGCATTTTACTGGAGGATTTTTATCCACAGTTACATGCTCTTCCGATTCGTAAGGAAACAAAGGTTATGCAGCTATGGCATGCCTGTGGTGCATACAAGGCATTTGGTTTCACAAGACACGGAAAGCCGGGCGGTCCACCACAGGATACAAAGAATCACAGATATTATGATTACACAATCGTAAGCGGACAGAAAATAGTCCCTGTTTATAGTGAAGCTTTTGGAATTCCGGAAGAAAGTGTAAAGACTCTTGGTGTGCCAAGAACAGATATTTTCTTTAGAGAAGGCTATAGAGAAGAGACAAGAAAAAGATTATACCGGAAATATCCGATGCTTTTAGAAAAAAAGGTTGTTTTATTTGCTCCAACCTTCCGCGGGGATGAAAATAAAACAGCTTATTATCCAACAGATAAAATTGATTGGAATCAATTCTTTGAACAGATGCCGGAAGATTATGTTGTGATTTTAAAGAATCATCCATTCGTAAAGAGCAAGTATTCTTATGACAGGAAATGGGAGAATAGAGTTCTTGATTTGACAGGAAGGGATAATATTAATGATTTACTGTTTGTAACAGATTTGTTAATTACAGATTTTAGTTCTTCGGTATTTGAAGCAGCATTATTGAATGTCCCAATGGTATTTTATGTGTTTGATAAGAAGGAATATCTGGAAACCAGAGATATTTACTATGATTTTGATTCTTTTGTGCCAGGACGGCAGGTAAAGACACAGGAAGAATTGTTTGTGGCGGTAAAGGAAGCAATCAGTGGAAATACCCAGATGGATGAAAAATATCAGTGGTTTAAAGAAGAATTTTTAGATGCGTTATCAGGGAATAGTACAAAAGCGGTTGCAGATTTTATTAAAGAAACAGTGATGGAGATATAAAAATATGACAGTTGGAATTGTTATGGCGGCATATAATAGTGAAAAATTCATAGGCGAGCAATTGGATTCCATTCTCTCTGGAACATATCAGGATATTCATATCTATGTCAGAGATGATGGCTCAACAGACAATACAGTTTCGATTGTAAAAGAATATGAGCAAAAATATCCGTGTAAAGTGCAATTGGTTGAAAATAAGCAAAATGGCGGATTGGTTAAAAATTTCCTTACCGGTGTAATGGAAGCGAAAGAGAATTATATCATGTTTTCAGATCATGATGATGTATGGCTGCCAGACAAGGTAAAGGTAACCTTGGAGGCAATGCAGGAGGCAGAAGCTTCCGAGGGTGAACAGCCAATTGTAGTATTCACGGACAATACAATTGTAGATGGTGATTTAAAGCCGTTGGGAGCCAGCTTTTATGAAAGAAGTCATTTTGATTTTAATCAGATGGGGCTTTCCTATATGCTGATGGAAAATAAGCTGATAGGTTGTACAATGATGATAAACAGGTCTTTGGCAGAAAAGATTAAAGTATTACCAGACCATGCAAGAGTCCACGACTGGTGGATAGCCTTGATTGCAGCAGCGTTTGGAAAGATTGTTTTTGTGAATGAGCAGACTATGCTATACCGTCAACATGGCTCTAATGTAATTGGTAATAGAAGCTTTTCAAAATATGTGACAGATGCGGCTAAGTCACTGAAAAAGCAGAAAGAAAAGATTCTTCAGACTGAAAAGCAGGCAGAAGATTTCTTGAAAATTTATGAAGCTGAACTAAGTGTGGAACAGAAAAAAGTGGTGGCAGATTTTGCACATTTAGAGCAATATTCATTTTTCAAAAGAAAAATACTGGTTTTGAAAAATAAGTATTTAAAATCTGGATTTATTCGTAATATTGGTGTATTATTAGTTGTATAGTTCTAAGTGCAGATAAAAATAGGCATAGAAGGAAGCAAGGAATAGAATGAGAAAGCAGGAATTGAAAGAAATTTTAACTGAATACCGTTTTAAACCTATTGATAACAGTATTTTTTCATTGATGGATGAATATCAGGCACTTTGCGAAAAAGATGGGTTGCAGGATGAAATAGCGCTGGCTTACTTTTTTAAAGGGGAAGCCTGTTTCCGTATGGGTATTTATGAGGACACAGTAGATAATCTGAATAAGTGTCTGATTTATCATACTAATACTGAATCCAATGTTAAGACAGCAATGTCTGCTTATAATCTGTTGGGACTGATGTTTTCCTTTATGGGATATGAAATTCTGGCATTAGAGAATTATTTTTATAGTATTGATATTAGTGAAGAGTATAAGATGTATTCAGCTCAGGCAGTTGCTTACATAAATGTTGGATGGCTTTATCGTGATTTGGGGGATTACGAGAAAGCTATGAGCTATTATGAGCTGGCATTTGAAACGGTAAGAAAAGCTTCAGAAAATGGAATTCATTATAGCGTGGAAGCTCTTTGTTATGCTTATAAAGGACAGCTTCATTACAAAATTGGCGAGTATGCGAAAGCAATCGAGTGTTTGAGAGCTATTGAGGCTATGGAAGACAGCAGTCTTTACTATGAGGTTTCCATAGAAAACCTGTGTGTACAGGTTTATCACCATTTAGGTGATATGGAAAAAGTAAGACAGAATCTAAATAGTCTGATTCAAAAAGCTTCCGGACATGATGATTTTCTGGAATTCTTTGAATTTTACGCGGATGCCTGTGTTTTTGCCATGAATAAAGGTATGAAGGAAGAAGCAAAACAGCTTCTGGAAGGCATGGAAAAGAATGCCAAGAGATTGGAACTTGCATATGTACAGCTTCAATTAAAGCAAATGGAGGTTTACTATCATAAAAAGTACAGTAATCATGAAGATTATCTGAAGGCTTGTCAGGATTACATAGAAATGCAGCAGGAATACCAGGAATTCATTAACCAGAATAAACTGGTTGGCATCCGTAATATTGAATCCCTGCGAAAAGTCCAGAAGGAAAAAGATACTTATAAGGAAATCAGCCGTCATGATGAAATGACAGGTTTATTAAATAAAATTACATTGGAAAAATCTGTTTCTGAATATCTGACTTCAGAGGAAAGAGGAGAAAGAGCAGCATTAATTCTCATTGATTTAGACCATTTTAAGAGCATTAATGATACTGCCGGACATTTAAAAGGTGATATGGTGCTTAAGGATGTGGCGGAAAAGATGAAAGAAGCATTTTCACAGTATAAGCTGTTAGGAAGAATCGGTGGAGATGAGTTTGCTGTTTTCGTCAAGGAAGCATTTGACAGGGAAAATGTTATTGAAAGAGCAGATGAGTTCTGTGCTGAGATTAAAAAAATGGATTATTCCGGTGAACCATTTGTAGTTTCTGTCAGCTTGGGAATTGCCTTTGTAGAGCCGGATATTAGGACCTATGAACAGCTTTTTACAATTGCAGATAAAGCATTGTACAGTGCTAAAGATAATGGAAGAGGCAGAGTTTATATAGGTAACTAAGGAAGAAGTGAGAAGCACTAATGAGAGAAATGGAATTTAAAATGGAACGTCAGGGGCTTGTAAAAGAAGGGGATCGCGTTGAAGTATTGGAGCGAAAAGCGCCTACTAACTATTACTATATTATTGAACCGGCAGTAGCTATGTCCGGCTGTTATTTTGAGAGAGAACGCCTGAAAAGTACAGAAGGTGTTATCAAAGAGATTAAGCAGACAGAGACAGGATTTTATGTGATTGCCGAGTTTGACGAATAGGAAAATAATAAAATTGAAACAGAGGATTCAATTCCTCTGTTTTTTTTCTTGACAAATACATATAAATCTCATAAAATATTGTGAAAATATTTAAGAAGAAAAGAAAGGGGCATATTATGAAAGCATACAAGGATATGAACAAAGAAGAACTGCTCCAGTTAAAGGAAGAGCTTGAAAAAGAGTACGCCGGTTACAAGGCAAAAGGATTAAAGTTAGATATGTCCAGAGGAAAGCCTTCCAGAGAACAGCTGGAAATTACAAAAGGAATGATGGATGTATTAAACAGTGAATCTGACTTTATGAGTGAAGATGGTGTTGACTGTCGTAATTACGGTATTTTAGATGGTATTACAGAAGCAAAACGTCTTTTTGCGGCTATGTGTGAAGTACCAATGGAAAATATGATTATTTATGGTAATTCCAGCTTAAATATTATGTATGATACTATTTCAAGAGCAATGACTCATGGTATTTTTGGAAGTACACCATGGTTTAAATTAGATAAAGTGAAATTTTTATGTCCGGTTCCAGGCTATGACAGACATTTTGCAATTACAGAATATTTTGGAATCGAAATGATTAATGTGCCAATGACACCAGACGGTCCGGATATGGATATTGTGGAGGAACTGGTATCCAGTGATGAGTCAATTAAGGGTATCTGGTGTGTACCAAAATATTCTAATCCACAGGGTGTTACTTATTCTGACGAAACAGTACGCCGTTTTGCAAGATTAAAACCAGCGGCAAAGGATTTCAGAATTTTCTGGGATAATGCATATAATATGCATCATTTGTATGATGACAAGCAGGATAACCTGATTGAAATTTTAGATGAGTGTACAAAGGCCGGTAATCCGGATATGGTTTACAAATTTACATCTACTTCTAAGATGAGCTTCCCTGGTTCCGGTATAGCGATGCTTTCTGCATCGGTGGCTAACTTAAATGAAATTCGTCATCAGCTTAATGTTCAGATTATCGGACATGACAAGTTAAATCAGCTTCGTCATGTACTGTATTTTAAAGATATGGACGGATTAAAAGCTAAAATGAAAGAGCATGCAGATATTATTCGTCCTAAATTTGCAATCGTATTAGAAACCCTGAATAAAGAGTTAGACGGTCTTGAAATTGGAAGCTGGATTGAGCCTCGTGGTGGATATTTTATTTCCTTTGAAACAATGGATGGATGTGCAAAAGCAGTTGTTGAAAAATGTAAGGAAGCCGGTGTTGTTATGACAAAGGCGGGTGCAACCTTCCCATATGGAAAGGATCCAAAAGACAGCAATATCCGTATTGCTCCAACCTTCCCTAATGAGGAAGAATTAGCAATTGCAGCAAAATTATTTACACTTTGTGTGAAATTAGTGAGTGTTGAAAAATTATTAGAAGATATGTAATAAAAATGAGATATAAAAAGAAATCCGGTTGTTTTACCGGATTTCTTTTTGCATTGAAATAAAATCTATATTTTCTCCAGAATTTCTTTTACTTCTGCATCCATAGTCAAATCATAGACCATGGTAAAGCAGTCTTTTGCATTTTCTATATTACCGGCTTCTAATTCAAGCTGTCCCACACGATAAGCAATGCCTAAAGTATCAGGATTTGGACCGACAGGAATATGGTATTCTTTTAAGATATCCTGCAATTCAGAAATGGTGTATTCTTTAACAGGCTGGCATAATGCCTTTTCCAGATAATCTAATTCATTGTGTGCCTGTTTGGTTTCGTAATAAATATTGCTGTATATGTAGAGAGGAATAGCAACCTCCGGCTTGTAGCTTCCAAGATAGTAGAAGCCAAGCCCTCTGTAGAAACGAGCCAGTGTAGCTCTTGTACAGCAGTAATCATAGCAACGGAAGGAGTATTCTTCTACCTTCTCAAGCTGCTCTGTACGTTTGTATAGCTCTACTAACTGAAGTAGTGCATCCAAATCCACAGGATTCCAGGTCAAAGCATTTTCATAGGCTTCAATTGCTTCTGTAAAAAGATTCAGATGCATGAGTACAAAGCCATAAAAACGATAAAAAGCACTGATATTTAAATCTGTATAAGCTGGTGTTGATTCTGGTTTATGAAAATATTCATATTCATAAACCTCTAAAATATGATTAAAGCTGAATGTAGTTCCCTTCTGGGACTGATACGCATCTTCAATTTCTTCCATGAAAGGTTCTAAGCGGTCTGCAGCTTCCTCATAATTTTGTTTTTCAACCAGCTTCTTTATTTCTTCAAAAGGTTCTCGGTAATCCTTCATATTTATCCTCCAGATGAATATATTTATAAAAATAATACTTCTAAAGTATAACATGAACTGTTGGGAAAAGGAAGAGGAGTCATTTTGCAGAGAAAAGACATTATATGGATTGCATTTTTGATTCTGATAGGAATGATTGCCGGATGGTATCTGATTAATAAAATCGATAGTGAAAAAAATAAGGTGACGATGGCTGGTTCTGTTGCAATGGAGACTTTTGCAGAGGCAATATCAGAAATGCTGGAACAATGGGAAGTCAGAGTGCAACCGGAATTTATTGGTTCAAGTGCAGGAATAGAGGCACTGTTGAAAGAACAAGTCCAGGTTGCCATGGTATCCCGTTATTTGACAGAGGATGAAAAAAAACAGGGAATTGTAGAAAATATAGTTGCTTATGATGGGATTGTGATTATAGTGAATGCTGAAAATACAGTTGATAATCTGTCAAAGGAGCAGTTAGCAAAAGTATTTGCAGGAGAAATTCACAATTGGAAGGAGATTGGAGGAAAAGATGAGGCGATTATTCCAATTGGAAGAGAACTTGGATCAGGGACAAGGGATTCCTTTGAAGAGTTGGTTGGCATAAAGGGAAGGAGTAAGTATTCCAATGAATGTGACAGTATAGGTGTTGTAAAGGCAAAGGTAGAGCTTCTTTCAGGGGCAATTGGTTATGTATCACTGGAGTCGGTACAGGATGAAAAAACAGATGAAAAAAGCAAAGTGAAAATACTTGCAGTGGAGCAGATAAAACCAAGTATTACTACTATAGAAAATAGAGAATATCTTTTTGTGAGACCTTTCATTCTGGCTACTTTAGGAGCAATAGAAAATCAACAGGAAGTAGTGCAGAAAATATTTAGGATATTAGAGAAAGAACAGGGAGTGATTATATTTGAAAGGGCAGGAGTGGCAGCTGCAAAAAACAGAAAAAGTCAGTGAGGCTGTTATGGCATTTATTATTAAAATGCTGGGAAAATCAGTGGTTACCATAGTTGCAGCGATTACTTTTTATCTGTTATATAAAGGATGCCCTTTTTTTATAAAAAACGGTATAGCAGAAATGGTTTTAAAAAGTAATTGGAAGCCTCTGGCTGAGATACCTTCTTATGGAATCAGTCATATGGTAGGGGCAACCTTATTTGGAAGCTTTGGAGCTATGGCACTGGCAATGCCTGTTGGCATTGGGACAGCATTATTTTTAGCAGAACTTGCACCTAAGTGGTTATTAAATATTCTGGAACCAATCATAGAGCTTTTGGCAGGTATTCCCTCTATTGTATATGGAATGGTAGGACTTATGGTAGTAACACCATTTCTTTATAAAGTGGAAGAAGCAGTTTATTATAGGAAAAATCCTTCTTACATACCAAGTGGAGGTGCAAATTTGCTGGCAGCTATTCTGGTACTGGCAGTGATGATACTGCCAACAGTTATCATTACCAGCAAGGCGGCGGTTAAGGCAGTACCAGAACAGTTAAAATGTGCAGCAATAGCATTGGGAGCTACCAGATTACAGGTAGTATTTGGAGTTACGTTGCGAAGTGCCAGCTCTGGAATCCTGACAGCCGGACTATTAGGTTTGGGACGAGTATTGGGAGAAACAATGGCAGTCAGCTTTGTGGCCGGTGGAGTAGCCAATTATCCAATGCCCTTTTCATCAGTTCGTTTTCTAACAACAGCGTTAGTTAGTGAAATGGGATATGCAGTAGGGATGCATAGAGAGGCTTTGTTTGCCATTGGATTGATTTTGTATTTGTTTGTTATGATATTAATTGGAGGAGTACATGAATTTACGGCAAAAAAACACAAGGCAAAATAGAAAAGAAGCTATTATAACAGGATTACTTTTCTTAATCAGTATGGTTAGCGTGGTTATCTTTTTAGGGATTGCATTTTACCTTATAAGAAATGGAGTGTCAGACCTGAGCATTAGATTTATAGCGACTAAGACAAGTGTTTTAAAAGGAAGTATAGGAATCTGGGAGTATCTTGTGAACACGATTTTACTTCTCGTAATAACACTTCCAGTAGCTGGAATTATAGGTGTGTTTAGTGCAGTATATCTTTGTGAATATGTAAATGATGAAAAAACAGTGGAAAGAATTCATTTTGCCATAGAAATTCTGACAGGAATACCATCTATTGTGTTTGGTTTGTTTGGGATGGTCTTTTTTGGAGAATTTCTGCACATGGGGTATAGCCTTTTGACCGGGGTGTTGACGCTGACAATCATGATTCTTCCAATTATGATAGAAAATACAAAGGAAATATTGCAAACAGTACCAAAGGAACATCGAATGGGTGCTTTGGGATTAGGAGCAGGAAAGTGGCATATGATACGGACTATTCTTTTACCAGAATCCATCTCAGGAATTGCAGCAGGGCTTACCTTATCTGCCGGCAAGATTCTTGGAGAGTCAGCGGCACTTTTATTTACAGCAGGAAGCAAGGGGAGTCTTGCAGTTGCTTTATATATGATGGTGGGAAAGGGACAGTTTCAGGAAGCTTATTCGGTGGCATTGGTTCTATTGCTTATCATAGTATTACTTAATCTTGGGCTTCAGTATATTAGAGATAAATATCAACAGGCAGAAGAGGAAAGGGGATAATATGGCAGTAAAAATCGAAGTAAGGAATTTGAGTATATCCAGCCAGGGGATAAAAATTCTGGAAAATATTAGTCTGGATATTGGAGAGAATCAGATTACAGCAATCCTTGGACCTTCCGGTTGTGGAAAATCTACATTTTTAAAAGCATTGAACAGAATGAATGAGGAGGAGTATGTAGTACAGGTAATGGGAAAGGTATTGCTGGATGGAGAAGATATTTACCATCCAAAGGTAAATAAAAGTATTCTTCGGAAAAAAGTTGGTATGATATTCCAACAGCCAAATCCATTTCCTATGAGTATTTTTGATAATGTGGCATATGGTCCAAGAATCCATGGGATAAAGAAAATGCAGGAGTTAAATCAGATTGTGGAAAACAGCCTTAAACAAGCAGGAATATGGGAAGAAGTAAAGGATAGAATACATGAAAATGCAGAGTGGCTGTCAGGAGGACAGAAGCAGAGGCTTTGTATTGCAAGGGCACTGGCAGTAGAGCCGGAGGTACTTTTAATGGACGAACCAACCTCTGCACTGGATGCAAAAGCAACAGAAAGAATAGAGAAACTGCTATTACAGTTAAAGAAGAATAAGACAATAGTTCTTGTGACCCATAATGAGAAACAGGCAGAAAAAATTGCTGATAAAGTAGTACGATTTCCAATCTAAAGGTTGCTTTTTGCTGAATTATGTATTAAATTTAGACTAAGGGTGATTATGAGATTTCACATTTATGAGAAATGTTATTATAATACACAAAAAGCATGGAGGCAGACATGAAAACATACATAAAAACAGCTTTGATAACCAGTTTAGTGATGTTGATTCTAATGGGAGCAGCAGGTATTTTCATTGGAAAAGCATACTTTGCCAATAAAGAAGATGAAAAAGCAAAAACAGAGGAAGAAATGGATATGAACCTTTATGGTTCTACTCAGGTAGATATAAGTGATGCTGATGTGTATGATTTGGAAATCAGTGGTGATGAAAAGAATGTACAGACATTTTCTTTTGAGAATGCAGGAGAAATTTATAATGTGAAAAAGTCGGCTCAGATTAGAGAAGAGCTGGAACGTATGAAAAAGAAAAACAGTTATTCTATTGATACTCCATTATGGGCATATAATCCATTTGGGACCAATAAGCTGTCTTTATATGTATATTTTAAGACTGCTGAAGAATACTCATTGAAATATACAATTCATACAGAAGATAAGGAGACTCCTGATTTTACAAGAAACTGTTATAGCAGTAGGGGAGAACTGTTGAAAGAGCATGAATATCAGATTACAGGCTTGGTTCCGGGTGTGAAGAATTATATTTTACTTTCTCTTTATAATAAAAAAGGAGAAATGGTAAAGCAGGTAGTCTACAGTATTACTCCAAATACTCCAAAGGATGCACCGCAGCTAAGACTTTCCGGTATTGAAGGTAAGAGTAGCGAGAAGCTGGCAACAGGACTTTATGTGTTTATGGGAGAAGATATTTATCTTTATGACAATTCCGGTGTTCTTAGAGGGATGATACCAATGGTAAATTCCCATGCAGTTAATCTGATATTTATTAATGGACAGATGGTATACAATTATAGTAAGGACAGCTTTGCAGCAGTTGATTCAATGGGACAGGTAAAAGAGACTTATAGTTTGAGTAATTATAAAATAGCCAATGATTTTACTTATGATGGTTATGGTAATTTGTTTGTATTAGCATCTCATACTAAAGCTGGTACAACATCAGATAGAATAGTTTCTATTAATTTGGAAAGTGGTAAGCAGAAGGAAGTAGTGAATTTTGCAGATATTCTTCCTGATATGAAAAAGAAAGCTTCCAAAGGAAGTGCCAAGAAGTTAAACTGGCTTGACCTGAATTCTATTGCCATGGTTGGAAGTGATAGTGCTGTAGTAAGCTCTAAGGAGCTATCCAGTATTATTAAGATAAATAGTCTGAATAGCGTGAGACCTGATGTGGATTATATTCTTTCACAGGATACTGTATGGGCAGACAGTGGTTATGAAAGTCTCCTTTATACCAAAGTGGTATCGGAAGAGGGAGACAAGCTGTTTAAGAGCCAGTTTGGACAAAGTAGTCTGGAGATTGTAAAAGATGCGGAAGCAGAGCAGTATTATATTACAATGCTCAATCATAATTATGGGAATTCTTCAACGAGAAAAGATATTAACTGGTCTGAGGTTGAAGGAGTTGGTACTAAGAAGAAAGAGGCATCTACTTCCAAATATTATAAGTACTATATTGATGAAGATGCTTCTATCTATATGCTGACTGACAGCTTTAACGTGCCATATTCCACAGAAGGCAGTTTGTTTACTTATGGAACTCATTTGGTTGTAAATGCTGCTGATCAGGGAATTCTCAATGAATATGACAAAGATGGTAAGTTGATTCGTGGTCTGGAATATAAAGAAAAAAGTAAGCCATATAAGGTGCAGAAGCAGGATATGAAAGGTTTCTGGTATCGATAAAGGTCAGAAAACAATAGTTGTAAATAAGTACAGAATTTTATATAATTAGTTTGGTTGAGAAGTTATTAATATCAAAAAATGATAAAGGTGGTATTTTTATGGTTAAGCAAGAATTACAGAAAACTGCGAATGAAATTCGCAAGAGTATTGTAACTGCAGTGCATAGTGCTAAATCCGGACATCCGGGTGGTTCACTTTCTGCAGCAGACATTTTCACTTATCTTTATTTTGAAGAGATGAATATTGATCCAAAGAATCCTAAAATGGACAACCGCGACCGTTTTGTATTATCCAAAGGTCATGTTGCACCAGGTCTTTATGCTACATTAGCACACAGAGGATTCTTCCCGGTAGAAGATTTAACAACTCTTCGTCATGTTGGTTCTTATCTTCAGGGACACCCAGATATGAAACATATTCCAGGTGTGGATATGTCCAGTGGTTCTTTGGGACAGGGTGTATCTGTTGCAGTAGGAATGGCTTTGGCAGCAAAAATGGATAACAAAGATTATCGTGTATATACAATTGCTGGTGATGGTGAAATTCAGGAAGGACAGATTTGGGAAGCTGCTATGTTCGCAGGACACCGTAATCTGGACAATCTGGTAGTTATTGTTGATAACAATGGTTTGCAGATTGATGGAGATATTGCTGATGT
>CAYTGQ010000017.1:0-12471 GCA_964437345.1 uncultured Lachnoclostridium sp.
GCAAGATTCAGTTAGTAACAGAAGATATCCGTAATGGTAACGGACGTGCAATTAAATCTAAATTATGGTCTCCAAACCGTGTAGACAAGATTGACGCTCCTGTTAATGCAATCTTCTGGATTATGAAAGACCCTACAATTCCACCAGTAGTTAAATTAAAAGGTGCTTCCCTTGCTTCCGTAATGGGTGCTACTTTAGCTACAAAACGTTCTTCTGCAGAACGTCTTGCTCCTGGTGTTGACCCTAACAAGTTAGTTGTAGTTCCTTATGCTAACCCATTTAGAACATACCCATTAGCTAATGACTACAGCAAGTTCAAAAAATTAGTAGAAGAAAAGAATGTAGACTGCTACATCATCAATACAGGTGATTTCATGGGCAAGAAGGTTCAGCCTAAGGATACTCTTGGAATCCTTGAAACTATCGTAGAAGGCAAAGCTGAGTTCAAACAGTGGGGACCATTCTCCGATATCGAAATCATGGATTGGGAAGGATTTATCCCAGATATGAACGATGCTGATTATGTAGCTCAGTTAAAAGCCCGTATGGAAGACCGCGTAAATGAAGTTAAAGAATTCGGCGTAGCTAAAGGTGGCTATGACAAACTTCCTGACGATGCATTAGCAGCACTTGAAAAAATTGTAAGCGAATTATAAAATTAACACCTGCTTCACAGCAATGTGAGGCAGGTGTTTTAATTAGTAAAGTAATTTACAAAACGTATTGTCATTTGATTTCATTTTGTATAGGAAACGTTTCCAGAATTTCAGAATTAATATAATGCTATTGTAAATTTCTGGATTTGTGTATTTTTGTAAATTTTTATGAATTTCTTCCAAATGGTCCCATTTTTACCCATTGATTTACCTTGAATTCATTGCATTTTCAAGGTTTTCATCAATTGGAATTACTTCCCAATTCATGTTTTTTTGTGCAATTCGGAAATTTTATTTTTAAAAAACATTAAAATAATGCTACTCAAAACCAATTTTTTTAATTGTTCTTATCTTTTTTGTATGATATTTTATATACAGAGATACAACAAAGGAGATAAACCTTATGAAAAGCACAGGAATTGTTCGAAAGTTAGATGAACTTGGACGAATCACTCTTCCAATTGAACTGCGAAGAACATTAGGTGTTGGTGAAAGAGATGCATTAGAAATCTTCGTTGAAGAAGACAAAATCATCTTAACCAAATATGAACCAGCAGATATTTTCACTGGTGATAAGGAAGATTTATACGATTTCTGTGGCAAGAAAGTATCCAAAGATTCAATCATTCAGTTGGCTAAGCTGGCTGGTGTTATTGAATAGATTAAGCTAATTACTTTATATAACATTGTTATATAAGATAATTATACTCCCCCTCTCATTTTTTGAATAAGGCAGATAAGGTCCTCCCCTCTTCTTATCTGCCAACTTTTTTCTCCTCCTTTTATTGTTCACAATAAAAGGAAAACGAAGACAGATAGAAAATAACAACATCCTCCCCTCTTTTGTTATTTTCTATCTGTCTTATTTTTTGGTAACTATTCAGCCATAATCGAGTGTTTAGCCACAATGTGGCGATTAGGCTGTGAAACAGCCGAAAACACGAGATGAGGCTGAATAGTTACTCTTCCATTTTTAAATTAGTTGCTGGTAAATCTCTCTCTTTGGAATTCCCAAATCCTTGGCAACTGCCTTCATGGCCTCTTTTTTGCTAATACCCTGAGACAAATAGAATTCCATATGCTCCTCCAGAGACATTTCACGCCACTGTTCTTTTTCTTCCTCTACAACTTCCTGACGACTTTTACCTTCAATGACAATAACACATTCGCCTTTAGGCTCTTTATCATCATAATATCCAAGCAAATCTTCGATAGTACTCTGCATTACTGTTTCATGCTTCTTGGTAAGCTCTCGAAGCAAAGTTATCTTGCGATTGCCAAGAGCCTCTAATAATTCATGAAGGGTTCTCACCAGACGATGAGGCGCTTCATAAATAATTATAGTTCTGGTTTCCCGTTTTAATTCCTCCAGAATAATCTGTTTTTCCTTCTTGTCAGAAGGCAGAAATGCCTCAAATGCAAATCTTCTGGTAGACATACCGGAAAGTGTCAGTGCTGTAATGCAGGCTGCCGGTCCCGGAAGGGATGTCACATCAATTCCAGCCTTATAAGCCTGTTTTACCAATTCTTCTCCCGGATCTGAAATACCTGGTGTTCCCGCATCGGTAATTAACGCAATATTTAATCCTTCCTGAAGCTTTCCTACAAGATATTCTGCCTTTTCTATCTTATTAAATTCATGATAACTTGTCATTGGAGTTTTAATATCAAAATGATTTAACAGCTTGATACTGTGTCTGGTATCCTCTGCTGCAATTAAATCTACTTCTTTTAATGTATTCAAAACACGAAATGTAATATCATCAAGATTTCCAATCGGTGTTGCACACAAATATAATTTACCTGCCATAAAAACCTCTTTCCTTCTGCTATTACTAGCTACAGCATAACAAATCGTTTTCTACTTTTATTGCAAATAGCCTATACTTTTTGTATCCTGCATTTTAATATCCGTATACCTCATAAATCTCATCTGTATAAACATTGGGTTCCTTATACACAATTAAAGGCTTTTCCACCCTGATCTGGGAATGACCGCCTTTCAGTCCCTCTATCAGCACCATATTTGGCTCTTTATCTGCATATGGATATACCAGCCTCATACGTTTTGGTTCTATTCTGTATTTGGTCATAAGGGTAAATATCTCTACCAGACGAAGTGGTCTGTGTACCATATAAAAACGCCCATTTTCCTTAAGAACTCCTGCACCTTCCCTAATTACATCCTCCAGACTACACAAAACCTCATGTCTGGCAATAGCCATAGGAAGCTCCGGATTCTTTAGTCCATGATTATTATTCATATAAGGTGGATTAGTTGTAACTACATCAAAGGAGGCAGGCCCAAAGAGCTTTACCGCCTCCTTAATATCACCATTTACAATTTGAATCTTTTCAGAAAGCCCATTGTAAGCAACACTTCTTGCTGCCATATCTGCACTTTCTTCCTGAATTTCAAGACCAGTGAAATGCTCACCCTTCGTCTTGGCTTCCAAAAGAATTGGTATAATGCCTGTACCAGTTCCCAAATCCAGTGCTTTTTCGCCCCTCTTTACCTGAGCAAAGCCAGATAACAGAACAGCATCCATACCAAAACAGAATTTATTAGGATTCTGGATGATTTTGTAACCATTTCTCTGCAAATCATCCAGCCTTTCTTCTTCTTTTAAAAAGTCTTCTTTATTCATCATCTAATTTAGATTTTCCTTCTGATTTTTCGAGACGCTCCAGTTCACGGATTTCTTTCAGTTCTTCCTTAGTCATACGATTGTCACGTTTTCTAGGCTTGAATTTTAATTCTTCTGCCTTATAATCCCTGACCTCTTTTTCATCGTTTTCCAGAGTCACAACAACCTTCACCATCTGTTTTAGAACACTTACACTCTGTACTTCACCCTTTAACTGATCTGGTGTTGTAACAGTATCACCTACATTAGGAAGCTTACTGTTAAGTTCTTCATAAGCCTCTTCTTCATTCTTGAGACAGCACATTAATCTGCCGCATACACCGGAAATCTTAGTTGGATTCAGGGACAGATTCTGTTCCTTTGCCATCTTAATAGACACTGGTGCAAATTCAGATAAATGCGTATGACAGCATAATGGTCTGCCGCAAATGCCAATACCACCTACAATTTTAGTCTCATCACGGACACCAATCTGACGAAGCTCAATACGTGTCTTAAATACTGCTGCCAGATCCTTTACCAGTTCACGGAAGTCGATTCTTCCGTCTGCTGTAAAATAAAATAATACTTTATTATTGTCAAAGGTATATTCTGCGTCGATGAGTTTCATTTCCAGCCCATGTTTTCTAATTTTTTCCAAACAGATGTCAAAGGCTGCTTTTTCTTTATCTTTATTTGTTCTTTCGATTTCATCGTCTTCTGCTGTTGCAATACGGATTACTGGCTTTAATGGCTGGATAACCTGCTCCTCTTCCACTTCTCTACAGCCAATCACTACTTTACCATATTCAATACCTCTTGCAGTTTCTACAATTACACTATCTCCGGTCTTAATTTCTAACCCAACCGGATCAAAAAAGTACACCTTTCCGGCTCTACGGAAACGGACTCCTATTACTTTAATCATTACTAAATCCTCTTTCTATCTTTTTTCCTTTATTGTAAGTAACATCAACTCAATAGCAATGTCAAAATTAACATTGGCATCTAATCTTTTTTTCGCCTTGTCCATTGCTTTGATAATATTTTCAATTTCCTCATAGCTACGCTTTTTCGCCTGAGCAGAGAGGAAGCTGTATTCATCTTTAAATAACAGACTGTTAGGGTCCTTTGTCACTTTGAACATAAGAACATCCCTGTACCAAAGCTGCATAAGGTCAATACAGTCATTAATTTCAAGCTTATGCTCAGACAAATGTCTGACTGCCTCTACAACCTCATATATTTCCATCTCATCAATATACTTTAACAGGTGAAGAGTCTCCTCCTTCAGCTCCAAAAAGTCTTCAGAGCTGCTGTAACGGATAGCTTTTCCTACATTACCCTGTGAAAATCTCGCACTAATTCTGGCCATATAATCCGGAACCTTACAACGCTCCATTAAATATTTCTCAATAAGCTCTGTTTTTACCGGCTTCAGATTAAGAGTTACACAGCGGGACAGAATCGTTGGAAGCAGACTGTCAATGTTGTCTGTCAAAAGCAAAATTACCGCATATTCCGGTGGCTCTTCAATGGTTTTTAACAGTGCATTTTGTGCCTGTTCTGTCATTTTATCTGCATCTGGAATAACATATATCTTGTATGGGCTGCTATATGGCTTAATACTGATATTATTATTTAACTGGATTCGAATATCATCAACACCAATACTGTATTTCTCATGAGTAACCCAGATAATATCAGGATGATTCTTAGATTCTGCCTGAATACAGGATTTACACAAACCACACGGATTGACACCTTTATCCTCACACTGGAGTGTTTCTGCAAAAATAGCAGCCAGAAGCTTCTTTCCACTTCCCGGTTCTCCATTAATAATATAAGAATGTGATATTTTATTCTGCTCAATTGCTGTCTGTAAATGCTGTTTTACCTGTTCATGTCCGATAATTGAATTAAAATATAACATCCCTGACACCTCTTTCTATGATACAGCAAAATCAACAGATTCTGCCGATTTTCTCTTATTTCTTATGCAAGTATATCTAAAAGCATTCCTCTGATTTCATCAATCTTATTAAGAATTGCCAGCTGGTCCTTTTCATCTTTAATTAGCTCTGCTGCCAGCTCATCCAATGCCTTATCCACCAGCTTTACCATTCCGTAAACCCTGTGCCTTCCTCGCTTATCAAGGAAATTCTCACGGCTGAACTTGTGGGAACGGCTGACAATCTCATTCATGAAATCCTTAATTAACGCACGATAACGCTTCATATCACGAATATCCATGTGCTTTGAAAGCTTTTTACCCTGCATGGTGATTTCTTCCATCATCAGAGTCAGTCTCTGCTGAAGCCCTTGCTCTTCAATGTTACTGATGAGTGTAAACTTAAAGCTTCCATCTGCATCTGGTGCATTATGTTTTTGTTCTACCTGTTGCATCTGCTGCATTTGGTCTACTTTAATATTCATCTGGCTCCTCCATTCTGATCCTGCACAACTATTTCACCGCTACCTTATTTTTTATATCGGCAATGATCTGTGAAAGACAAAGTTCAAAATCTATGTTTTCATATCGCTTTCCAATCTTTGCTGCCTTCAGATTCTCTTCCGAAAAATCTACGCTATCCGCTAAAAATCTTCTGCACATTTCCGCATATTTAGGTGCTTTTTCCTGCTGTTCCCTCTTCAGTGCCCTTTCCAAACGCAAGCCATCTTCTACCTCAATATAAATTGGCACAACACAATCTGCACCGTAATAATCACGAATCTTTTCATAGCCTTCCAGCGTTGTAATTATCAGATAATTATCTTTATTCAAATCAACCTGTCCATCATCAGCAGTGAAATAATACCATTTTCCATGAACCGTATCATAACAGCGGCATTCAATTATCTTACCCTGATTCTCCAGTTCTCTCATCTCTTCGCAGCTAACAAAAAAATACTCAACTCCATTAGTCTCTCCCTGGCGGATTGGACGGGTTGTATAAGGTACAATTGTCTTCAGACCAAGGCTTTCCTCTGCCAGAAGCTTTTTATATATAGTGTCCTTACCAGATGCACTTTTTCCCATTACAATATATATCTTTGACATA
Source organism: uncultured Lachnoclostridium sp. (assembly GCA_964437345.1). Classification (GTDB taxonomy): domain Bacteria; phylum Bacillota; class Clostridia; order Lachnospirales; family Lachnospiraceae; genus CAYTGQ01. The sequence goes on from CAYTGQ010000017.1 coordinate 6,346, forward strand.
GTACCACCTCTATCCTACCTATTTTATTTATTCTATCACAGAATCAGCTACTTCTCCACTATTAATTTTACTACACCTGAACCTCATGTTCAACCAGTTAATTTCACCTTTTATGATGATAATTCTCGAATATTTCATACTTTCTTAATTTGACATCCTTTGCTGTTTCCATTATGCTAATCTAGTAGCATTCAATGATTCACAAGCTCAAAGAATATTTAATATTTATAATTATAAATTGTGTATATACAATTAATATACAAAACCAAAGAAAGGAAAATACCATGAACGAAACCCCGATTTACGAAGTCACAACTACAATGGAAAAAGACGATTATCGTAATTTTTTATTTTTGACTACCTTTCAGACTGCCGATGCCGTTGTAAGCCTTGTTATTATTGCATTAATTTTAGGCGTTATTACCAGCATGATAACTGGATTTTCCCTGTCTTCCCTGTTTTTCTCTACCTTATTTTTCTTTTTGGTACTTTTCGCTTTGACATACTCTAAATTAGAAAAAAATGTAAAAGCAATTTATCCATTAGACCAACCTGCAGCCGTTGAAACAGAGCAGACAATAGTCTTTTATGATACCTATTTAACATCAACCAACCGCACAAATGCAGATATTACAACTGCTGCCTATAACAGCATTTACAAAGTAAAAGAAGATGACAGCTATATCATTCTTATGCTGACCAAAGAATTAGCATCGGTTATCTGTAAAAAAGATTTGGATAAAGAAACGATTGCAAAAATTTCGAATTTATTGAAAGAGAAATGTAGGGCTTAAATTTAGACTTCACACAAAGAGAAACCACCGAAAAAATAATTATCGGTGGTTCCTTTTCTATTTTTAGTTTATTAAATTAGAATTTCGAATTGTTTTTACAGCAATAAAGCAAGTTCAATTTCATCATCATCTTCATTACCGGTTTCTTTAAAACCTAATTTATAATATAAATGTTGTGCAATCGCATTATCTTTATTACATGTTAAAACTACTTTATTAGATTGTCCAAATGGTTTAGATGCAATAAAATCCAGGCATTTTTTTAGAGCATGTTCTCCGAATCCTTGATGCTGATATGCAATATCAATCATCATGTGCCAAATGTTGTATTCTTCGAGGTCGTAATCATATATCACCATCATATATCCAACCATTGTGTCATCATTAAATATTCCAAAAGGAATGCACTGATTATAATATACATATGCCTGTGCTAAACTTCTAATCGGATTTGAAACGAAGTGCTCTTGTTCCTTTCCCACCTTCAAGTTAAATGCTTGTATAAAATTATTTTCATCAATTCTTGTTAATTCTATTTTACTCATAATACCTCCTATTTGTTATCGAAGGGATTACAGCCCTACAGCTTCTGGTTCACCAAAAGCCCCTTAATATCTTCTTCTGTAATTTCCTTCAGTTCCACCATACTCTTCAGTTCCTTTTGAAGCATCTGGCAATCCTGATTCATATCCTGAAGTTCTCCCATGGTTTCCGCTGTTTTGGAAACGGCAGCCTGTTCCGGAGTTTCCTGTTTTGCATCCAGTTTTTCCTGTTCCTCTTCCTTCTTTTCTTTGAGTTCTTCTGCCTTTTCCTTTTCTTCTTCCAGCTTTTCATCTACATGGTCTTTTGCTTCCTCCATGAGCATGCTGACAATCTCTTTTCCGGCAGTTTCCATAATATCATCAGCTTCTTTTCTCGCATCTACCATTCCATGAGACTTAAGACGTTCCACCATAATATCTTCCACCGCCATATTTCTTGCCTTGGCTTCTTCCCTTGCCAGAATCAGATCTCTGCTAAGTTCACCTTCTGCCTTAGCAAACTCCACAAGCTCCACTAACTGCTCTGCAGTCGGCTTTGCACCCTCTTTATCCAGACCATATTCGGCCATATACCTCTCTTTTGCAGCTCTAGTATCCTTTAAAGCTTCTACATTATCCTGCATTTCTTCCTTTAATTTGGCAACCTTCTCCTTCTGCTCATCCACCATGTTGTCCAAATCTTTTTCATTCCCAAACTCCTCTTCCAGAACACGCATTGCTTTCTTTCGTGCCTTTTCACGCTTCTGCTCTATACCATCCGTTGTAAGAGTCAGATTGCCGACAAAGATTGACTTGCCAGACTCCTGATTGGAAGACTTCTTATGACCATCATTACCATTAAAAATCGATAATCCATTACCATTTTGCTGTACACGAATATTCATGCCAATACCTCCTTGTACGACAAGCTAATCATATTACCCCTTGTGCTCTTTCTTTGAATATCCTCTCTAAATATTATCGGCCATATTATAATATTGATTTATAATTAGATACTATTTCAGTTTGTCGGACCAAGGCGGTTTGCCATGTTTTCTAAGAATTTTCCAGTGATTTTCTTACCACCTCTGGCATGACAGGTAATTTCAGTTACTACCTTGTCTGCAAATGCAACGAAAATACCTCCGTAACCGGTTGCCACCACTCTTGCAGTTTCTTTATTTTCTACATCAATACCTTATTCTAACCATTTCTCTTTGATAAATCTTCTATTAAAAGTATATCTATTTTAATATTCTTGGCAATCTCTTAATTATTTTATCCGTATCCAATTTCTTAATTTGAACATACTACTATTATATAAATTTAATTTCATTTACCAACCTAAACTATCACAATCAATAGGAGGTGATTTCATGTTTGGTTTAACATGTCTGATAATTAGTGTCGCTTTATTTCTTGGCATTATAAGATTTGGAGATGAGATACTTGCATTTTTTCATATAAAATTATAACTCATCCCCTTCAAAACAAACGTCCGCTTTCTTCATCAGTTAGCTGACTAATAAACACCAGCACGCTTTTGGGATTTTTCAAGTCGGAAATTCAGTTTTGGTTGAAAGCATAAATAAAGGCTATCCAATCTTTTTGACTGGGTAGCCTCCGTGTCTGCTTTGACTCCTGTCACACCAACGATAGCGGTTATGATTTGGTAAAGGACTACGAAGGTGTCATGGAACATTTTGATAAAATTCTTGGAAAAGACCAGATTGCCATGATAAGAAATGGTGTATTTCAATCTGATTTAAAAGACCTTATTCTTAAATACAATCATATTTTTTAATTTTCAAATTGACAGCCTTACATTCAAAAGAGCTTCATGGAATTCCATGAAGCTCTTAAATTAACTATGTAATTAATTATCAAACAATCAATTATTTGTTGTTCTTTAACCACTGCTGTGCACAATGTGCAAGGCAGGAAGATCCCATTGGACATACGTCTTCATTGAACTGTGCCTTTGGATTGTGAGCAGCATAAGCTCCTCTTTCATCAAGATATCCAGCAGATAAGTACATAAATACGCTAGGTACTTTTTCAGCGATACTAGCAAAGTCTTCAGAAGCACTAGCTTCGATACCTGGATATGGTGTTAATCCTGGAATTGGAAGTTCATTCATGTAACCAACCATTTCTTTTGTAAGAGCTGGGTTACAAATCAATGGAGGAACGTCAGAAAGTGATTCAACTTCAGCTGTTCCGCCGTAGAGTTCTGCTGTTCTTGTAGCTACTTCTGTGATTCTTGCAACAAGTTTAGTTCTTTCTTCAGCATTGTTTGTTCTTAATGTACCCTGAAGAACTGCTGTTTCAGGAATGATATTAGCAACTGTACCAGCTTCAAACTGTCCGATTGTTAATACGTTAGCTTTAGCAGGATCAGCTTCTCTAGCAATTAATTCCTGAAGTGCTAAGTGAATATGTACACCAATGTTAATTGGGTCGATGGAGTAGTGAGGATATGCACCATGTCCACCTTTACCTTTAATTGTAATCTTGAATCCGTTTACAGAGAACATCATTGTGCTTGCATCATTGTACATGTAAATACCAATAGGCATTTTACCTGGAGATACATGATATGCTAATGCTACATCAACACCATCAAGGATTCCGTTAGCAATCATATCCTTGCTGCCTTCAAATGTTTCTTCAGCAGGCTGGAACATGAATCTAACTGTACCTTCTAACTGATCTTCATTTTCTTTTAACATTTTAGCTGCTGTAAGAAGCATAGCTGCATGGAAGTCATGACCACATGTATGCGCTTCTGTACCTGTAGGACAAGCAAATGGTTCTCCACTTTCTTCAGGCATTGGAAGAGCATCCATATCAGCACGAAGTAAAATTGTTTTTCCACCTTTACCAAGTTCAGCCATTACACCATGACCACATTCCTTTGGTTCAAGACCATATTCTTTTAATTTTTCCATAACATAAGCTTTTGCTTTAGGCATTACTAAACCTACTTCAGCATTAGTATGGAAATAACGACGATTTTCAATTGTTTCCTGTTTTAATTCAACAGCTCTTTCATAATAATTCATTTTGTAAATCCTCCTTTTACATTGGTGCATACCACACCACATTACTAAAATGTTACCATTATCCTGTAAAAATAGCAAGAGTAATTTACGAAAAATGCATAAATATTCAATAAAAATTTAAAAAAATATAGAAGAAATAGACAATACCTGGCATCTCATATTAGATTTTTCTAAAACATGCTCTCTGACCGCTCATGTCATATTTACCAAAAATACACTGGCTGCCACCCCTGCAAAGGTTGCCACCAGTGCCCCTGGTAAAGTATACCTGGTTTTCTTCACATTTGCAGTCATAAAATAAACTGACATTGTATAAAAAATAGTTTCTGAACAGCTCATCAATATAGACCCCAACTGACCAATATAGGAATCTGTTCCAAACTCCTTATACAAATCCAGTAACAGACCGGAAGCTGCCGATGAGGAAAACATTTTTACAACAATAAGAGGAATCACTTCTGACGCAAGCCCCAGTCTTTCTGTTATTGGACTAATAAAATTCGAAAACATATCCAGTGCACCAGAAGCCCGCAAAATACCTGTAGCCATCATAAGACCAATTAAAGTCGGCATAATTCCGCCAACAATTTTAAATCCCTTTTCTGCCCCTTCTACAAAATCATCATAGACATTATTTTTCATAAGCAGACCAATTCCAACTACATAAAAAATGACCAGTGGAATCATAAAATCAGATAAATACATCAAAAATCTCATATAATACTTCTCCTCTTTTTCAATCAAATTTATTTCTCTGATTTAAATTAGTTTACCTGATTTATCCAGTCCATAACCTTACAAAACACTGCTGCCACAAATGTAGAAAACAGCGTTGCCACAATTGCCGGCATAATAATTCCTGTTGGATTGGCACTGCCATACTGACTACGATAGGCAATAATATTAACTGGTATCAGCTGAAGAGAAGATATATTTAATATAAGAAATGTACACATTTCATTAGAAGCCACATGGCTGCTGCCTTTTATCTCTTCATTTATCTTTGCAAGCTCCTCCATTGCCCTTAGTCCCATAGGTGTAGCCGCCCATCCAAGGCCGAGAATATTTGCAATCATATTAGAAGCAATATATTCATTTACAATATGGTCTTTTGGAATTCGCGGAAAGAAAAAACGTATGACTGGTTCCATTCCTTTTGTCAAAGCTTTTATAATTCCAGCTTTAGCAGCCACCTCCATGAGTCCTGTCCAAAGAGACATGACTCCAAGCATGGTGATACATAAAGTCACCGCCTCTTTTGCCGACTGAATGGAAGCATTACTGACATCAGATATATTTCCATTAAATGTTCCCACCACAATTCCAATAATAATCATAAATCCCCATATGTAATTAAGCATAACTTCTCCCATTTTGCCATTTCAAAATCTTACTTTAATCATATGTGATTTTTTCTGTGTTATTCTAATATAAAACGTATTTTTAACATACGAATACTATTTTCAATATAGTAAAAATCCCTTACCTCCAAAGAGATAAGGGATTTCTGATTTACTTTATGATTTATTATTTACCGCCAAACATTTTCTTTAATTTCTGCCAGAAGGATAAATTTTCTTTTTCTGGCTCTGCTTTAGGCGCTTCTTTTTTAACTTCTTTTTCTGCTTCAGTTTTATCGCAATCACATTCTTTGCATTCTTCTTTGGCTTCCTTTTCTGCCTCAGCCTTACCGCAATCACATTCTTTGCATTCTTCTTTGGCTTCCTTTTCTGCCTCAGCCTTACC
>CAYTGQ010000017.1:12571-22102 GCA_964437345.1 uncultured Lachnoclostridium sp.
ATCACATTCTTTGCATTCTTCTTTGGCTTCCTTTTCTGCCTCAGCCTTACCGCAACTGCATTCTTTGCATTCTTCTTTGGCTTCCTTTTCTGCCTCAGCCTTACCGCAACTGCATTCTTTACATTCTTCTGTTCCTTCTCCAGCCGCATTTTCTAAATATCTAACTGCACAATGTGCAAGACATGCAGAACCCATAGGACAAACATCTTCATTAAACTGTGCCTTTGGATTATGAGCTGCATAGTTTCCTCTTTCATCCAGATAGCCTGCAGATAAGTACATAAATGCACTTGGAACTTTTTCAGCGATTCTTGCAAAGTCTTCTGAAGCACTTGCTTCGATGCCTGGATATGGTGTTAATCCTGGAATTGGAAGTTCCTGCATATAACCAACAACTTCATTTGTGAAATTAGGATCACAAATAAGTGGAGGAACGTCTGAGAACATTTCAATTTCTGCTGTTCCATTGAAAATTGCAGCTGTTTTTGTAGCAACTTCTGTAATTCTTGCAACCAGCTTTTGTCTCTCATCTGGATTATTTGTTCTTAATGTTCCCTGTAATACAGCTGTTTCAGGAATAATGTTTGCCACTGTACCCGCTGAGAAATTACCAATAGTTAATACATTAGCTTTCGCTGGATCAGCTTCTCTGGCAATTAATTCCTGAAGTGCTAAATGGATATGTACACCAATGTTGATTGGATCAATGGAGTAGTGTGGATATGCTCCATGACCACCTTTACCTTTAATAGTAATCTTAAATCCGTTAACTGAGAACATCATTGTACTCTTATTATTGTACATATAAAGTCCAACTGGCATCTTACCTGGTGAAACATGATATGCAAGTGCAACATCAACCCCATCAAGAATTCCATTTTCAATCATGTTCTTACTGCCTTCAAAAGTTTCTTCTGCTGGCTGGAACATAAATTTAACAGTTCCTTTAAGATCTGCTTCATTTTCTTTTAACATCTTAGCTGCTGTAAGAAGCATAGCTGCATGGAAGTCATGACCACATGCATGAGCTTCTGTACCTGTAGGACAAGCAAAAGGTTCTCCACTTTCTTCAGGCATTGGAAGGGCATCCATATCTGCACGAAGCAGAATAGTCTTTCCACCTTTGCCAAGTGTAGCAGTTACACCATAACCACATTCCTGAGGCTCAAGTCCATACTCTTTAAGCTTCTGCATAACATATGCTTTTGCTTTAGGCATATCAAGACCGACTTCAGCATTTGTGTGAAAATAACGACGGTTCTCAATTGTCTCCTGCTTTAATTCCACAGCTCTTTCATAGTAACCCATTCTTCTCTCCTCCTTATTGTTCAGGCTTTTTTAGCCTATTAATTAATACTTTTGCACAATTACCCATAATAATTCTTAATATACAAATGTTAATCTAATTAATATTTTAATTTGTGCCAATTTTTATGTCAATAGAAATTTAAAAACTTGAGTTTCCGCATTTTTTGAAGTCTTTCACTACTACAGCAGGAACACACAAGCAGAACTCCCCTACTCAATTTGTAAATTATAAAAATCTTGTAAGTATGTTTTTTTCGCCAGACAACATAGGACTATTAGAAACACTTATGCTTTTAAGATGTTTGCCTAATTGCACCGCGGAAACTTGTCCGAATGGGTTGTTGGCAGTCACAGGTACTTTCAGAGGACGTTCCCACTAGACTTGCATACTACAGCGGTACTAAGTGTCACAGCGTTATCTTATAAAACCAACCAAGCTAACACTGTGACACTAAGGACCGGTGTATGCAAAGCTCCTCTGAAAGTACCATGTGCTGCCTCAACCCATGAGTTTAGTTGTGAGCGGTGCATAATAAAGGGCAAACATCAAAAGCATTAGTGTTTCTTATAGTCCGTAAGCGTTGCAAGAAAAAAACATACATATAAGATTTTTATTATAAACAAACAAGAGTAGGGGAGTTCTACTTGTGTGTTCCTCGGTGGCAGTAAGGGGTTTCAAAAAATACGGAAACTCAAGAAATTTGAAAAGGATAATTACGGATAAAATGGTTACACTAACCTTGATAAAGCTGGAAAAGGAGACCAAATTATGAACACTGAATTCAGTACAAGCTTAGACGAAAATGTGTATCAATTAAATCAGCTCTTAAATATAGACAAAAGCTTTGATTTAATTTACAGAGTATTAGATATAAATGGAATAAAAATGTGTTTTTACTTTATTGACGGTTTTACCCGGGATGAAATTATGGAAAAGCTTTTAGAAGCCTTTGGTAAAATTCAGGCAGATGCATTTCCGGAAAATGCCTATGAATTTTCTAAAAAATACGTCCCTTATGGAGAGGTTGATATTTTAAAAGATAAGGACAGCTTTTTGAAATCACTTCTATCTGGTGTTCCCTGTTTAGTTATTGATGGTTTTGATGAAATTCTTGCTATTGACTTCCGTACCTATCCGGCAAGAAGTGTATCAGAACCTGAAAAAGATAAAGCTATGCGTGGCTCCAAAGACGGATTTGTAGAAACGATTGTATTTAATTGTGCACTAATCCGCCGCCGTATCCGCGACCCAAGACTTACAATGGAGATTTTTACTGTTGGCGAAACTTCACGAACTGATGTAGTTGTCTGCTATTTAGATCATCGTGTAGAAAAGAAAGTCTTAAACGAAATTATCGGAAGAATCCAGAACATAAAAATCGATTCTCTGACCATGAACCAGGAAAGCCTTGCTGAATGCCTTTTTCAACACAAATGGCTTAATCCTTTTCCAAAATTCAAATTTACCGAACGCCCAGACGCTGCGTCCGCATCCATTTTAGAAGGTAATATTGTGGTATTAGTAGACAATTCTCCTTCTGCCATGATACTTCCAACTTCTGTTTTTGATATTATCGAGGATGCCGATGATTATTATTTTCCACCAATTACCGGAACTTATCTACGTTTCAGCCGTTTTGTTATTGATATCGCCGCCCTTTTCCTGACACCTGTTTTTCTGCTTTTAATGCAGAATCAGCAGTGGATACCAGACTGGCTGAATTTTATTATTATTAAAGACACCATTAATATTCCTATTGTAATACAGCTTCTCTTACTGGAATTCGCTATTGACGGCCTTCGCCTCGCCTCCTTAAATACTCCGAGTATGCTCAGCACACCTTTAAGTGTCGTCGCTGGTATCGTTTTGGGCGATTTCACTGTGAGTTCAGGCTGGTTTAACGCAGAAATCATGTTATATATGGCATTTGTTGCCGTAGCCAATTATACTCAGTCTAACTTTGAATTAGGCTATGCATTAAAATTTATGCGTTTAATTACATTAATTCTCACTGGCTTATTTAACGTATATGGGTTTATAATTGGAATAGCAATTACTATTTTTTCTATTGTCTGCAACAAAACAATTTCCGGACACAGTTATATTTATCCGCTGATACCACTAAATGCACGACAATTATTTAAACGATTTTTCCGAATCAGTTTGCCGGCAAATGAAAAAGAATAGATTTTATTATAAAATTAATTTAAGTGATGTACAAAATATATTGAAAGGAACTACAAAAGATGACCATGGATCCTATCCGTTTTCAGGATGCCTGCTGCCAGATAATAAATCAGTCCAGAAAAAAAAATGGTATTGGCACTCTTGGAGAAAAAACTGTTCATGCAGTTTTAAAAAAATATCTTGAACCAGACGAGCAGTATCATGAAATTAAAATAAACGGCTTTTATGCCGACATTGCCACACCAGAAGGTATTATTGAAATTCAAACCCGTAATTTTAATAGTCTACGCAAAAAACTAGAGGTATTTTTAGAACTAGGCACCGTAACCATAACTTATCCAATTCCAGCCACTAAATGGATTATATGGATTGATGAAGAAACCGGTGAGGTCAGTAGAAAAAGAAAATCTCCTCAACAGGGACAATTTAATATGGTATTACCTGAACTATATGCAATTAGAAGCTTTCTCCTTCACCCTAATCTGAAAATCCAGTTATTCCTTATTGATATTGAAGAATCCCGTCTACTGAATGGATGGAGTAAAGATAAGAAAAAAGGTTCTACAAGGTATGATAGAATTCCTACTTCCTTAGTAAAAGAACTTCAGATTAACAATAAAGAAGATTACAAACTGCTCATCCCCTCATCTCTTACAGGAGAATTTACGGCAAAAGACTTTCAAAGGGCAAGTCATCTTTCACCTAAAAAGTCCTCTCTTTCCCTACAGGTTCTTCGACATGTAGGTGTCATTGAACAGGTTGGAATGCGGGGAAAAGCTTATATATACAAGAGAAAATAAATATAAAAAAGTATCGCTTCTCGAAATTTTTTAATTTCAATTTGCGATACTCTTTTTCTTATTCAAATCTTTTACTAATTAGATTCCCTTAATTCTTTTGACTTACGTTTATGCTCATACATTAAAGCATCAGCTCTGTCACGGGTTTTCTCAATATTCAAGTCAAGTTGACCATCAAACACTGCATAACCATAGGAAATATGCATAGGGAATACTGAATTATCAAAGTTACGTTCCTTCATTTTTATCTCTAAGGAAGCAACCAATTCTGTGATTGGACAGGACATACAATTCTTTATCAGAACACAGAATTCATCTCCACCAATTCGATAGCAGGAGCCATACGACTGAAATACCTCTTTTATTATATTGGCTGCACTTAAAATATAATTATCACCTTCATTGTGTCCCAATTTGTCATTACATTTTTTTAAATTATTCAAATCAAATGTAACAATCATTGTATCTTTGTAATCTTCCATTGCCTCAATATCCCTTATGTAGGCATTACGGTTCTTCAGACCTGTAAGCATATCTGTAATGGCAAGTTCTTTGTAAACAGCTGCCTTACGTCCCTTTTCCATTAAATCAAGGGAATTTTTTAATGTTTCCAGCGAAAGAACTGAAATAAATATTAGAAATCCTAATCTTCCAATAATGCTGGTATCTGAAACACTGGTGTCATCATAGTAAGAAAACAGATTAGCAAAAACAGAAAGACAAAGTACACCTACACTAATTAAACTTGCTGTCAAAGAAGTTGAATATTCCTTACGTACAAGCTTAACAATCAGAGTAACAAGTATATATACTGCAGTTACTCCAATAAGCAGATGACTGACAATTAAAGTTTCTCTTAAATCCATAATATCTAACATCTGTAATCCTATGCATACTACAAATTCCACTGCACTAAGAACACAGATCAGCTTCCAAATGAGATTTTCTACAGTACCAATAAATTCTTTTACGAAAAAGATACAAGTTGGTGACAGTGCCATTAAAAGTGCATAAGTCATAGCCAGACAACCAATTCGATGACGAACAGCCATAATTACTGCATCTGTTTCATTAACCAGATACAACCCAATTAAAGTAGCAAAAATTCCCAGATAGAGTAAACTCTTTTCACCACCAAAGCGTTGGTTAATAGATACCCAGTAAATAATAAGAGAAATACCAAAAACTGTAATCAAAACACTAATAAGAAGTGGTAAAATTGCATTACGAAGAACTTCCTGATAAGCCGTCAGTTCATTTCCTATATAGAAATTTGGAACATCATTCTTTACCACATCATAAGCAGCTGTTAAGACAATCTTAACCTCAGATGTATCATGTGGAATATCTAAAAAAGTCCAAAATGCACCTGTTGTATGTCCCCATATTCCTCCATCTTCTACATACTCATAGAGTAACTTATTATCACCATATATTTGAACATATTGGTGTTTCGTAAAAAAAGCAATATCATTTCTATTATATTCTAAACCCCTGACATCAAAAATAAACTCTCTCTCATATTCTCCTGTCTGGATAATAGATACCGGTTCAATAATTCCTAACTCTGTATCATAAGGCTGAAGAGGACTCTTCACAGATGTTATCACAGCAAATATTAAAACCATAAATATAAAACTTATATATATATAATGTGTCTTTTTATTCATATACATAGCCTTTCCTAACAAAATTACTACTCAAATTAATTATCAAATGTATAATAACATAATTCTCAAAAACTGACAACCTTACAACCGCCCTAGTAAAATTAATCTTTTGTTCTTTATTTAAGTATTTGGATTTTGACACTCCTTTCCATATAACTAAAAAGCAGTCATATTACTTATCGTAATATGACTGCTTATATGTTTAATTATTAGCTATGTATGCTTGTGATTAAGCTGCTGTTTTTTCAGCTTCTTGTTTTTTGAAGATTGGCATTAACCATACAAATGTTAATACAACACCAATCATAGTAACAATACCAGCTGCGAAGAATACGTTGTTAATACCCTTTGTGATAAATTCAACATTATTAACATCAGCTGCTGTAGCTGTATTGTATACTAAACCGTATAATGCTGCTGCAAAAGAAGCAACTACGGAGTTAGCAAATGTAATTAAAGCTGTACCAATACCGATATCTTCTAAGCTTAACTGTCTCTGAGCTGCAGGCATGATGGATACACCACGGAAACATTCTGCAAGACCTGTAATTGTTAATGGAATGAAGTAAATCATAAGGATATTTGCATTTGCGCTTGCAAATCCCATAATTAACATTGGGATACCAGATAAGATACCTGCTAAAGCAATCGCTTTTGGAAGGTTACCTGACTTCTTACCAGCCCAAGCACCACAGATACCTGGGAAGATCATTGTTACAATAGTTCTTGGGAACTGTAACATACCAGCCATTGTAGCCCCACCTACGAAGATATACTGAGCGCCCATTGGTGCGTATACGTCCATAGCACCACGATATGCATAGTAAATACCACCAACAATTAATACTGCTAAGTAGTTTGGATTCTTAAAGAGCTTTAATGGAATAATAGCTGCATCACCAGCTTTAGCTTCAACTTTAACTAAAACAACTACAAATATAATACCTACTACTAATAAACCAAGTGTAAGTGGATTTGTCCATCCCCATGTTGGTCCAAAGTTTAATGGAATTAAGATACATACTAATGATACTACTAATGCAGCAATACCAGGAATATCAATGTTTGCTGTACCTGTACCTGGCATATCTGGGAATCCAATTCCGATACATACTAAACCAGCAATTAAGAAAACAGCTGGGAAGATAATAGCTACTGTTAATAAACCTGCATCTGTTAAGATACCTGCTACGATAGAACCAGCAAAACCACCGATAGAAAGTGCCATTGCTAACTGTCCCATAGCCTTTGGAACGTCTTTCTTGTCATTAACCATACCAGCAAAGATGTATGGAGATGGAACGAAAGTACCCTGACAGAAACCAATAAGACAACGTAAAATCATGATTGCAGGAATGCTCTTAACAAAAGCGATTGCAACACCTGCGATTACACAGATGATACCAGAAATCATAAGAACTTTCTTACGTCCAATCATATCACCTAACTTACCGCCGATTGGTGTCATGATTGTGATACCAATAGATGATAAAATAGAGAATAATGATACATAAGATAATCCATTTACTGGGTCAGCAGCTTCAAGAATATTTGAACAAAGTGTTGCAAATACTAATCCGTAACAAGCAACGGATACGCAAAGCATAATATCACCAAAGTTTACAAGTCTCTTTTTACCCTTTGGTAACTGTACCGCAGCGTCGGATACTGCCTGTTGAGTTTCTTTAGACATAATAGTCCCTCCTTATAATACATAAATTGGATATGGTTAAAAAACATCGTTAACTATTCCTTAACCACTCCTTAATATAAAGTGCCTAGCAGCCTTGAACCAATCCGACACAAATCTCAATTAACCCCGTTTTCAGATTGTTAGCTTAATATCTAGACTACCTATGAATAAGCACTTTCATAATTATATCAACTTTTATGTTTTTCGTCAATAATATTCAATTATCCTATTAGATTTTTTCAATGTTTTCGTCATTATTCATAATTTTTATTCACAATTTTAGTATAATAATTCTTACGTTTAATTAGATTGCCCCATTTTTTCTACTAATTTTATGTAAATTTCTTCTGTCTCTTCCTTATCTTTTCCCGCAATAACCACAGGATTTTTCTTACCCTCTAGTGTCAGAATCATATAAGCATGACAATCCGTGTAAGTATATCTGGTATAACTGCCAAGCTCCTTACTTTCAAATCCACCCATTTCCAATCGAAAACTTCCAAAACCACCAGAGCGGGAACCCTTTAAATAATCTTCTCTATATTCTACATTTTCAATTTTGTCATAATTAATGGTCATATCACCATAATAACTGGCCTCAATAAAAAAAGAATCCTCATTAAAATGAAACTTAATATCTCCTGTTACAAGCAAAATACCAACAATTACAAACACTGTTGCTGTAAAAAGCAAGCTCCACTTTGTAACTAACTTATTTATTCTTATCTCTTTTTCACTTATATCTGAAATAATGACTCTGCTCCCATCCGGATTCGTTGCATAGCATTTTGTATTAGCAACAACCATCATGATAATTGAATCAGCCATTGTAGCAACTAAGAAAAATCCCACAAACCAGTCTGGCATATTATTTCCAAATGCAGCCATCACAAATAATAAAACTGTAATAAATAACATTCCCGCGCCAGTCACCCTGCAAAGCTTCTTTTCATCATACTGCACTTTCTTAGAAGGACTTGCTGTATTATATCCAGCAATTAAAAAGCCTCCACGACCTAATAATAATACTAATGATAATATCAAAAATAAAATTGCCATAATCCATAATATCATCATAAGAACACTCCTTACATTCACTTATATTGCAAATTATTTCATATAGAATCCTGCTAGTTTCATATCCTTATCTAAAGTAATTTGATAAGTAGCAGAAATATTTTCATAGCTGTTTTATCTGTTTCTAAATAGTTTTATCATCCAGAAAATCAAATTTCCAAAAATCACACCCATTTCAATTACCAATGCCCAAGGTGACATATTTGTTGCTGCTATAGAACAAATTGCTATATAGAAGAACATAATTACCATAAGCAATTTTGTTGTCTTTACCATACTTTTTAAGATACGATATACTCTAAATGCATTCTCTTCTGTTACCTGCACGCCTGTATTCCAAATCTGTGGTTTCTGTTCTGTTACCGTAATATAAAGATATAATATCCATGATATAACAGGAATAAAAATTATCTCTGACTTATTACCCCATCTGTCAATCTGCCCTGCAATATCATAATGCATTGGTATTTTATCTGGCATAGATGACCAGTTAAACACAAGATATAATGTAATTCCACCTAATAAAATCAGGCACATTGCTTCTATTATAATATCTAACTTTGTATTTTTAATCTTCATATACAGCCATCCTTTCTTAGTTACTCATTAATATCCTTTATAATTGCATTTCAATTTTAATATACTTTGTATTACTACAATATAATATATTATTAATTTTTTTGTCAACTGTGAAGAAATACAAAAAAAGATACTGCAATTACAGTACCTTTTTTTATTCCTGAGACATCGGGGATTCGAACCCCGGACAACTTGATTAAAAGTCAAGTGCTCTAC
>CAYTGQ010000018.1:0-15306 GCA_964437345.1 uncultured Lachnoclostridium sp.
GCAAGATAACGCCCCATTATGTGATGTACAAAATACGGAAACTCAAGCTTTTTTCGTATCGTTTGGGAGCTGTATTGCTTAATATTCCGATTGCAAAGGAATTTATACAACGAATATTCATATCTTAATAGAAAAAGGATAGCAAATGCTACCCTCTTTCTATGTCAGGTCAAATTACTTGCAACTAATTATTTACTGCTAGAATTATTTGCCTGCCATCTTCTCTTCCTGAGCCTTAATCATCTTTTTAACCATCATACCACCAACGCTTCCGTTCTGGTAAGAAGTTAAATCCCCATTATACCCTTCTTTTAAAGGTACACCAATTTCAGCAGCGACCTCCATTTTGAACTTATCCATAGCTGCTTTTGCTTCTGGAACTTCTACTCTGTTTCTGCTACTCATAATAAACTCCTCCATGCATTTTCAAGTGATATTCTGAAAATATCTCTTAAAAAATTTGTGTTGTTGTTTGTTACGAGAATAGTATATGTAGAAAATAAAGCATTACGCTAGAACATATTGTCAACCTTACCAAAATTGTGAAGTTTTATAAAAATAAATCCTCTGCGTATACAGCCAGTTTTTTACGCAAACCTTCATATTTTTTCAACATCAGCTTCACTTCATCACCGGTTATCATTTTTACTGCTTCATTGGCATCCTGTAAAATGACTGCATCATTGAATACATCTGCCATCTTAAATTCCAGCATACCACTCTGACGTATTCCAAATAAATCTCCAGGTCCTCGACTTTTCAAATCTTCTCTCGCAATATAAAAGCCATCATTAGACTGATTCAGCACTTCCAAACGCTCTCTCGTTTCTTTATTTTCTGCATTACTAAATAAAATACAATACGATTGATGCTCTCCTCTTCCAACACGCCCTCTTAACTGATGAAGCTGTGCCAGTCCAAACCGTTCTGCATTTTCTATCATCATAACTGTAGCATTAGGAACATTAACACCAACCTCTACAACTGTAGTCGAAACCAAAATGTGGATTTCTCCTTTGGAAAAACGTTCCATAATATCATTTTTCTCTTTTGCTTTCATCTTTCCATGGAGATATTCTATCTGCACATATGGTGAAAGAACCGTTCTCAACTTTTCCGTGTAATCAATGACATTCTCTGCCTCCATAGTCTCACTTTCTTCAACCATAGGACAGATAATATACACCTGTCTTCCATTTTGTATTTCCTTTTCCAAAAAACGATAAGCTGTTGAGTGATAATTGTCATTAACAACACAGTTTTTAATTGGTAACCGGTTAGACGGAAGTTCATCAATCACAGATAAATCCAAATCACCATATAAAATAATCGCAAGGGTTCTTGGAATTGGAGTTGCACTCATAACTAATACATGAGGTTCTCCACCTTTATTCATGAGACTTTCTCTCTGGCGTACACCAAAACGATGCTGTTCGTCGGTAATGACAAGTCCAAGCTTGTCATATTCAACCTTCTCCTGAATCAAAGCATGAGTTCCAATGATAACATCTATTTCATGATTTTTAATTCTTTTATATGCTTCTTTCTTTTCCTTTGCAGTCATAGAGCCCACTAAAAGCCCACATTGTACTCCAAATGGTGCAAGAACTTCCGAAAGACTTTCGAAATGCTGCTTTGCAAGGACTTCTGTTGGAACCATAATAGCTCCCTCGTATCCATTCTTTACAGCAAGTAACAAGGCAAGTGCTGCTATAATCGTTTTGCCTGAACCTACATCCCCCTGAATCAAACGATTGGTCACAGTACCGCTTATCATATCCTGTTTTATTTCTTTCCAGACCTTATTCTGTGCACCAGTTAAAGAATATGGTAACCTGTCAATAAGTTTATCACACTCTTCCTTATTCTCCATTTTATATGGTGACTCTTTCTTCCTCTTTTCCGCTTTAATCTGACTGATTGCAAGATTAAATAAGAAAAATTCATCAAATACAATTCTTTTTCTCGCTTCTATAACTTTTTCCATATTTTTAGGAAAATGAATTTCTTTAAGAGCAGTTTTATAATCAATCAGTTTATATTGTTTTCGAATTTCCAACGGAAGATAATCTCCTGTCAGCTCCACTTCCTTTAAGGCTTGTGTAATTGCTTTTGTTACCGCATTATTGGTAAGTCCGAAAGTTAATGGATACACTGGCTGCAATACATGTAATTTATTCACATATTCTTCTTTTGTTAATATTTTAGGCTGTTCTAACACAAGAGTGTTATTTTTTCTTGCCACTGTCCCTCTCAATATATAGTGGCTTCCCATTTTTATGGTATTTTTAAGAAAAGGCATATTAAACCATGTCAGCATAATATCCCCAGAATAATCCCTTGCTCTTCCAGTAAGAATAGTCAGATTACGAACTTTTTTTATCTGCAAAGCTGCCACAAGACTGACTTCAATTGTCGCCACCTGTCCTACCTTTAATTCACTAATTGGAACAATTTCCTCATACGAATCATAGTTTCTTGGATAATGCTCCAAAAGCTCTCCTACAGTAAAAACATTCATTTTAGCAAATAATTTTTCTGTTTTTTCTCCAACACCTTTTATAACACCAATTGATTCGTGCAACTCCATATCACTAACCACCTGTTTATATCAAACGTCAGCACGCTTCGCGAACTGCCTTATTGAAACAATTAGGGTGTTGAATAACAACACCCTAACCTATGTTAATATTTAATTTTACTCAACTGATAATAAATAATAGTAAATTGGCTGTCCACCTGGATTTACCTCTACATCTACATCAGCATACTTTTCTACAATCTTTTCTGCCAATGCTACTGCATCTTCTTCTGTTACATCAGCACCAAAGTATAAACTTACTAATTCACTGTCTTCATCTGTCAGGCAGTCAATCAATTCTAATGTAGTATCTACAAGTTCAGTTCCTACTGCTAAGATTCCCGCATCACCAATACCCATGATGTCATTTTCTTTGATAGTCTTGCCATCAATACTTGTATCACGTACTGCATATGTTACAGAACCGGATTTAATATTCTTCATCTCTGAAATCATACGTTCTGTATTTTCTGCTGAATTCTTATCAGGCATAAAGTTAATAACAGCAGAAATTCCCTGTGGAATTGTCTTAGAAGGAATTACTACAATTTCTTTATCCTTTGTCAGCATCTTAGCCTGTTCAGCAGCCAAGATAATATTACTATTGTTTGGTAAAATATAGATAGTATCTGCATTCACCTTATCAATAGCATTTAACATATCCTCTGTACTTGGGTTCATTGTCTGACCACCTTCAATCAGGTAATCAACACCTAAGCCCCTGAAGATTTCGCTAAGTCCATCACCGGCAGAAACACTAATGAAACCATATTCTTTTCTTGGTTCTTCCTTTTTAGCCTGTTCTACAGCAGCTTTTTCTGCTTCACGAATAACCTTTTCATTATGCTCTTCTCGCATGTTATCAATCTTCATCTTTGTAAGAGAACCATAAGTTAAAGCACGCTGAATTGCAAGACCCGGGTCATTCGTATGAACATGAACCTTAACAATATCTTCGTCAGAAACAACTACAATAGAATCACCAATAGACTCTAAATAAGCTTTGAATTCAAGCTCTGTCTTTTCTGTATATTCCTTTTCTAACATAATAATGAATTCAGTACAATAACCAAATTTAATATCAGCAGAAGAAATTTCTCCACTACTTACAGAAGCACCACCTGCTGGCTTTGTAGCTGGTGCAATTGCTGT
Organism: uncultured Lachnoclostridium sp.; assembly: GCA_964437345.1. Lineage (GTDB taxonomy): Bacteria > Bacillota > Clostridia > Lachnospirales > Lachnospiraceae > CAYTGQ01. The sequence goes on from CAYTGQ010000018.1 coordinate 3,734, forward strand.
AAAGTCAATTTCTTTGCCAAGAAGAGCATCATAACAGCCTTTCATAACTGTTAAAAGACCCTCTCCACCAGAGTCAACCACACCTGCTTCTTTTAATACTGGAAGCATTTCTGGAGTCTGGTCAAGAACTTCCTTCATATGTTTGATAACTTCATCTAAGAAATATACCAAATCATCTGTTTCACCCACAAGTTCCTGTGCACGTTCTGCTCCACCTCTTGCTACAGTAAGGATTGTTCCTTCTTTTGGCTTCATAACTGCTTTATATGCAGTTTCTACAGCACGCTGGAACGCTGCTGCTGCAATATCTACATTAATTTCATTGTATTCTTTAATTCCTTTTGTGAATCCTCTGAATAACTGAGATAAAATAACACCAGAGTTACCTCTTGCACCTCTCAAAGAACCACCGGAAATTGCTTTTGCAAGATTCTCCATTGTAGGTTCTGCAATTCCGCTTACTTCCTTTGCTGCCGCCATGATTGTCATTGTCATGTTAGTACCAGTATCACCATCCGGTACTGGGAATACATTTAATTCATTAATATACTCTTTTTTTGCTTCCAGATTCTGTGCTCCTGCAAGAAACATCTTCTGAAGCATCTTTCCATCAATTGTATTAATAACCACTGATTTGTTCCTCCTTAAAGTATCACACTGGCTGATTTCTAGTCTACTGCTCTTACACCTTCAACTAAAACGTTGATTTTTTCTACTTCCATACCTGTGAATTCTTCAACTTTATACTTTACATTATGAATCAAATTCTCTGCAACAGCAGAAATACTTACTCCATATACCACAATAATATGGAGATCAATCTTAATTTTATTTTCTTCTATGATTACGTTTACGCCATGGCTGATGCTTTCACGTCTGAGAAGCTTAACAAGTCCGTCCTTCATATTAACGGATGCCATACCCACAACACCAAAACATTCAACTGCAGCAGAACCTGCATACTGGGCCAGAACCTCGTTATCTACTAAAATTTCACCAATTTCTGTACTCATGTGTCCTTTCATAGTAAACCTCCTGTCTATTTAGTATAAACTAAGTTATCTTAATTTTAACTTATCTTTTAATATTAGGATAAAACCCTCTATTAGAATTATTATACCCTTTTTTCAAAAAAAAGGAAATAATTAATTACAAAAAGTATATATTATCTATAAATACCCGTATGATTGGAATTTATTCTATGAAACGAATATTTGGGTTTATTCTTTTCTGGATTGCTGTTGGAATGACACTTTGCCTCTTTATCTCCAACTGCACTCTTGTTATATTTTTAATATTAATTTTTCTTGCACTTGGATTTCATCTTTTCTGTTGTTAAAAAGTAAAAATCCTATTCCACTAGAAAAGGGTGTCTCAACTTCCTAGTTGGACACCCTTCATTTGTCAAAACATAATCTTATGCACGTTCAACTAAACCAGAACGTAAGCAAGAAGTACAAACATTCATCTTTCTTGCTCCACCGTTAACCTTCACTTTAACAGATTTTACATTAGATTTCCACATTTTATTACTTCTTCTATGTGAGTGACTTACTTTAATTCCAAAGTGAGCACCTTTTTCACAAATTGCACATTTAGCCATCGAAAAGCACCTCCTTATCCATATACTGTATGGATTCCATACATCAAACAAAAACATTCTATCAAAAAGATTACAAGAATGCAAGCACATTTTGTGTTTTTTTTAATTTTTTTTTAAAAAACCTCAAAATCTGCTTTTTTATGACTCTTCTTCGCATAAAGAATCAATTACTTCCTGAACTTCCTTACTCTCTTCCGGCTTAGAATTATCATCCGTTTTTACAAATCTGTCAATTAAATCCGGTACCATGTCTAAAACTTTTGTTACTGTATCCTGATTCTTAACATTTACAAGGCGAACAGAATTATCTTTTATAACCAGAACGGAACTTGGAGTCATTTTTCCTCCCATACCGCCTGCTGCATTATTTTTCTTCGTTCCATCGTCAGCAAAAGCTCCCGCTCCAACACCAAAGCTTACATCAACTAAAGGAAGAATAACCGTTCCATCCTGTACCTGAATTGCATCTCCAACTACTGTCTTAGTTGTAAGAAAAGCATCCATTCCTTTAAATAATGATTCTACATTTGAACTAAAATTGTTGTTTTCTGCCATTTATATTTCCTCCTTTAATTTTTTGAAATTCTTAATTAATTTTTTGAAATTAGCATCTATTAATAATTTAATACCAATTACACACAATGTAAATATCTGAATATATCCTTTCAGATATATTTCTCCTTTCAGAACCTGTCTGGTAAAATCCGGCTCAATCGTAAGACTCTTGCCATAATAAGGATAAAAAACTGCCAATACACCAAGTGCCTGTCCTGTAGCACAGGGATCATTAAGTCCAAATTGAACCTGTCCTCTTATTTTATTAGGAAGAAGGTGCTTTAAAATTCTCTTAATCGAATTAAAAATCTTTTTGATTCCCTGTATATTCTCCTCATTTTCAAAGAATCTTTTAATCAGTTCTATTTTTTCTTGAATTTTCTGCTTCGTATCAGCAATGTTATTGATACTCTTCCTGATATTATTAATGAAGTCTTTTACTTTATCTGTAAATCTAACTCTTTTTCGTATTTTGGGTTTTGCAGTGCTTTGTTGCTCAGGCTGTTTCTTTACAACAGGCTTCTTTTCAACAGCAGGTTCCACTGCTGCTATTTCTTTTACTTCTTTTACTTCTTTTACTTCTTTTACTTCTTTTATTTCTTTTTCGCCTTTTACGTCTTTTACGGACAATTCCTGAACTGTCAGCTCTGGTTCTTTTTCCGGCTTTATTTCTGAATCCTTTTTTGCTTCAGGCTGCTTTTCTTCCTTCTTGCGGCTTGTATCTATTATAGGAATCCCCAATATTCGGACTTTTATTACCGGACTATTTCCATTCTCTTCAGATGGCATTCCTTCCATAAAAAAAGATATGTGCAATGCATGAAAAAGCCACCAACCGTTAGCTTTCACCATAATATCCTTTCTGTTATCCATCTGGGCACTATAGCCAACCGGAACAAACAATACTACTAAAATAACTGTCAGCAGTATTCCCAACACTACTGCAAGAATAATCCCTATTATCTTTAATATAGTTAAAATTATATGCAGCAATTTTACACGCCCTAACCTTCCTAAAATTTAAAATATTCTCTAACTTTAAATTCACCGGTTTCCTTATATACATCTTCGATTATATCCTGCAAAAGCTTCACTGCACTTCCCTTGTTTGCCGCCAGACCAACGATATATATGTCACCACGTCTATAATGACGAAACCACAACTCATTACAATCCATAATATCAAACAGGTTTTTCTCATTGGAAGCAAGTGCAATACAGAATAAGCTGTAAGAAAGCTTACTTTCCTCCAACCGACTCTTCCATTTATCCGGTTCCTTTTTGATTATTTCATCCATATACAACTTACCAGACCATTTTATCATAAATGCACCTAAATTCCTATCTAAACTTGTCCAAATATTTTCTTAAGTCTTTTACTTATTAATGCTTCTTTACATGTTCATGTGTAAACAAATGTTCCATACAGTATTCATAATTACCATCACATTTTGAACAGAAACGGAATTCCAGATTTTCATCATCTAGTTCAGTTCTTCCGCAAATTGCACACTTATGTCTTGTAATTGCTGTAGCCTTTTTAACTTCTCTCTTATACTCGGTTCTTCTCTTCATCTGCTTTGGAGAAACTCTTGCGTAATTTCTCGTATATAAGAAGAACACTAAAAAGTTAGCCATAGATACTAAAATTGCCACTCCCATTGCCACTTGTCCAGCAATAAAGCACGAAATCACATTATACCCTAAAATCACACCATAAAAAATACCAAGCCATTTTACTTTAACCGGAATAATATAGAACAGCATAAGGCGGATATCAGGATAAAGTGCTGCAAATGCCAGAAATAATGCCTGGTTAATATAGCTTAAACCGATTGGATAACTAAGATTAAATGCAACATACAAAATAACGGATGCTACAATATTTAACAAATATCCGGAGATATAGTATAAGTTAAAACGAAATGCACCCCACTGATTTTCCAATGCATTACCTATCCAATAATATAAATATAATTCTAATGCAAAAAATAAAATATTCATTGGATTAGCAAGATGATAGCTTGTAAGTCCCGGTGCTAAAATATAAGTAAATAAACGCCAGATTTGCCCCTTAAATACCATACCTATATCCAGATTCAGATACATATAATAAAATTCCGGTGAAATAATACCAATCATGGCTCCTACAATATTCAATATAACAATATACCGCATGAAGCCATGAATGGCATATCTGCCGTATTTTCTTTCTAATTTATTCAGAAATTTCATCTGTCCTATAACCTCTTTCTTTTTCACATTACAGCCTGTTAAGCCAGTATGTCAATTATATGCTTTTCCTTGTTGCTTTGTCAAATTTATTCCTGTTTGCCTTCTAATCCTCATTTCGCCTGCGAACTGGCACTTTTACTACACTTCCTGGCAAAAGCATGATTTCATCTAAATCATTAAAATTTAATAAATCTTCTAAACTTATTTCAAACTCATCTAATATATCTTCCATAGAATCTTCCTCTTTTACTGTGTACATAAACAGATTTGGGAACTGCGGCATAGTAATTGGACGGTCCGGTCTTCCCTGCTGATTGTTACCGGGCATATTAGGTCTGTTCGGTACATTTGGCTGTTCCGGCATTTCTGGTGGTCTTCCTATCATAGTCGGAATGCAGATTTCATCTCCTATCTGGAGATTATATACATCTGAAAATGGATTTGCTCGCAGAATAAGTGCCAGAGGCACATTATATCTTCGACTTAACTGATATAATGTATCTCCTTCTTCAATCACATGTACTCTTCCTTCGCAATACTCAAAATTCATTCTTTTACACCTATTTCTTTTTGCTATTAGTATATTCATAATCCAAAGAATGGAAACCTGTTTTTTCATATATTTATATAAATCAGCGTATTTTTTATAAAGCTTTAATATTTCTATACATTTTTTTAACGCCCTTTTATCTTGAACTCTCATTTCAAGTGAATTATAATAAATTTCGTGTAGCTATTTTTTAGGTACATTTTTTCGACATGCTTCAACAAACCTTTGCAGATTAATTTATAACAGATTGCAAAGGCTCATATAAAGTTATAAGGAGGTATCGCGTAATGGTAGAACATATACCAAATAACGCAACAACTCTGGGTATTGATATTGGCTCTACAACTGTTAAGATTGCCATACTTGATTCCAATAATAAAATATTATTTTCTGATTATCAGAGACATTATGCAAATATTCAGGAAACACTTGCTTCTATTTTAGCCGATGCAAAAGATAAGCTTGGAAATATCAGCCTTTATCCGGTTATTACTGGTTCTGGCGGATTAGCTCTTTCTACTCATCTTGGTGTTCCATTTGTTCAGGAAGTTGTTGCTGTTGCAACCTCACTGGAGGATTATGCTCCCCAGACTGATGTTGCTATTGAGCTTGGCGGTGAAGATGCTAAAATCATCTATTTCACAGGCGGTTTAGAACAGCGAATGAATGGTATTTGTGCCGGTGGTACCGGCTCTTTTATTGACCAGATGGCATCACTTTTAAAAACAGACTCTTCTGGTCTTAATGAATATGCCAAAGACTACAAAGCAATTTATCCAATTGCTGCCAGATGTGGTGTATTTGCCAAAACTGATATTCAACCATTAATTAATGAAGGGGCTACAAAACCAGATTTAGCTGCCTCTATTTTTCAGGCTGTTGTAAACCAGACAATCAGTGGTCTTGCCTGCGGTAAACCAATCCGTGGAAATGTTGCTTTCTTAGGTGGTCCACTCCACTTCCTAACAGAACTTAAAAATGCATTTATTCGTACTTTGAATCTTACAGAAGAACAGGTTATTGCACCAGAACATTCTCATTTATTTGCTGCTATGGGTGCTGCCATGAATTCAAAGTACGAAACAGAAGTTACTTTAGCAGATTTAACTGAAAAGCTTTCTCAGGGAATCAAGCTGGAATTTGAAGTATCCCGCATGGAGCCTCTTTTCAGTTCCCATGAAGAATATGATGCATTCCTTGCCAAACATTCCAAGCATACTGTTTTACAGGGTGATTTATCTACATATAAAGGAAACTGCTACTTAGGCATTGATGCCGGTTCCACTACAACAAAGGTTGCTTTAGTTGGTGAAGATGGTTCTTTACTTTATTCATTCTACAGCAATAACAACGGGAGCCCTCTTAAAACAGCACTTCGTTCCATAAAAGAGATTTACTCCTTATTACCGGCAGATGCTAAAATTGTTCGTTCCTGCTCTACCGGATATGGTGAAGCTTTAATTAAAGCAGCCCTCATGTTAGATGAAGGTGAAGTAGAAACTGTTGCACATTACCATGCTGCTGCTTTCTTTGAACCAGATGTAGATTGTATCCTTGATATCGGTGGCCAGGATATGAAATGCATCAAAATCAAAAATGGTACTGTAGATAACGTACAGCTTAATGAGGCTTGTTCTTCCGGTTGTGGTTCTTTTATCGAAACCTTTGCAAAATCCTTAAACTATGATGTGGCTGATTTTGCAAAAATTGCTTTATTTGCGGAAAATCCAATTGACCTTGGTTCCAGATGTACTGTATTTATGAACTCCAAAGTAAAGCAGGCACAAAAAGAAGGAGCCAGCGTTGCAGATATTTCTGCAGGCTTAGCTTATTCTGTTATAAAAAATGCTTTATTAAAGGTTATTAAGTTAACAGACCCAAGAGATTTAGGAAAGAAAATCGTTGTGCAGGGCGGAACCTTCTATAACGATGCAGTTCTTAGAAGCTTTGAACGTATTTCAGGCTGTTCCGCTGTAAGACCTAATATCGCAGGTATCATGGGTGCTTTTGGTGCTGCTCTTATTGCAAGACAGCATTACAATGGCGAAGCTACAACTATGCTTAGTATTGACGAAATCAATGCTTTACGCTTTGAAACAACCATGACCAGATGTAAAGGTTGTACTAACAGTTGTCTTCTGACAATCAGTAAATTTACCGGTAATCGCCGTTTTATTTCCGGTAACCGTTGTGAACGTGGTCTTGGTAAAGAAAAGAACAGTGAAAACATTCCTAATCTTTATGAATATAAGAACAAGCGATTATTCGGTTATACACCACTAAGTCCAGTCGATGCCCCAAGAGGCAGGGTTGGTATTCCAAGAGTATTAAACCAGTATGAAAACTATCCATTCTGGTTTACATTCTTTACCAAATTAGGTTACAGTGTTGTATTATCACCAGAATCCAGCCATAAGATTTATGAGCTTGGCATTGAATCCATACCAAGTGAATCTGAATGTTATCCGGCCAAACTGGCACATGGACATATTGCATGGCTGTTAAAACAGGATGTTAAATACATCTTCTATCCTTGTATCCCATACGAACGTAAGGAAGTTCCTGATGCTACAAACCATTACAACTGCCCTATCGTTACCTCATATGGTGAAAACATTAAAAATAACGTAGAAGAGTTAAAGAATCCGGCTATTACATACCAGAATCCGTTTATGTCCTTTGAAAATAAAGATATTTTAAGCAAACGTCTTGTAGAATTTTTCTCTAAAGAAAATAATATTCCAGAAGCGGACATTCGTGCTGCTGTTGATGCCGGTTGGCAGGAGTTGGAAGCAGTTCGTCAGGATATCTGCAAAAAAGGTGAGGAAGTCCTTTCCTATCTTGCCGAAACTGGTAAAAAGGGGATTGTTTTAGCAGGAAGACCATATCACATTGATCCGGAAATCAACCATGGTATTCCTGAACTGATTAACTCTTATGGAATGGCTGTTTTAACAGAAGACAGTATTTCCCATTTAGGAAAAGTAGACCGGCCAACTATTGTTATGGACCAGTGGATGTACCACTCCAGACTTTATCGTACTGCTTCTTTTGTACGTACGCAGAAAAATCTGGAATTAATTCAGCTTAACTCCTTTGGCTGTGGTCTGGATGCCGTCACTACAGATCAGGTGAATGACATTCTGACAAAAGCTGGTAAAATATATACAGTATTAAAAATTGATGAAGTAAACAACTTAGGTGCTGCCCGCATTCGTATTCGTTCTCTTATCTCCGCAGTAAAAGACAGAGATGAAAAGAATATTCCATTAAACACAATTGATGCTGCTCACCACAGAGTTCTTTTTACAAAAGAAATGAAAAAGGATTACACTATTTTATGTCCGCAGATGTCACCAATTCACTTTGACATCTTAGAACCGGCAGTAAAATCCTGTGGTTATAATATTGAAATTCTTCCAAGCCATAAGTCTTCTGTAGACGTTGGTTTAAAGTATGTAAATAATGATGCATGTTACCCTTCTTTAGTCGTAGTTGGTCAGATTATGGATGCTCTGCTTTCCGGCAAATACGACCTTAATAAAGTGGCTGTTATCATTACCCAGACTGGTGGAGGCTGTCGTGCATCCAACTATATTGGATTTATACGAAGAGCTCTTGAAAAAGCCGGAATGAGCCAGATTCCTGTCATTTCCTTAAGTGCAGGTATCGAAAAGAATCCTGGATTCAAGCTAGGTCTTGGTCTTGGCGTTCGTGCAATTCAGGCATTGGTTTATGGTGACGTATTTATGAAGGTACTATATCGTACCCGTCCATACGAAAAAGAAGCCGGTTCCGCTAATGCTCTTCACCAGAAATGGCTGAAAAAAATTCAGCAGGATGTACAGAAAGGTTCATGGGGAACCTTCAAGAAAAATATTCAGGGCATTGTAAATGATTTTGATACACTTCCACTTACTGATGAAGTAAAACCAAGAGTTGGCATTGTTGGTGAAATCTTAGTTAAATACCACCCTCTTGCTAACAATAACTTGGTTGAATTATTAGAAGCAGAAGGTGCAGAAGCTGTCTGCCCTGATTTGTTAGACTTCTTTATGTACAGCTTATATAACAATAACTTTAAGGCAGAATTCCTTGGAAAAAGCAAAAAAAGTGCTTCCACTTCCAACTTTGCAATTCAGGTATTAGAAAAATGCCGCAAACCTGCTTCTGATGCTCTTGCTGCCAGCAAGCGTTTTGCCCCTCCTGTACCAATTGCAAAAATGGCAGAATATGCAGAGCCTTTCGTATCTTGCGGTAATCAGACTGGTGAGGGATGGTTCTTAACCGGAGAAATGATTGAATTAATTCACTCCGGTGTACCAAACATTGTATGTACGCAGCCATTTGCCTGCCTTCCAAACCATATTGTAGGAAAAGGTGTTATTAAGAGTCTCAGACATGAATTTCCTGATGCAAATATCGTGGCTGTAGATTATGACCCGGGTGCCAGTGAAGTTAACCAGTTAAATCGTATCAAACTGATGCTTTCTACTGCTTCTAAAAATCTGGCAGTCAAAAACAAATAATACATAATAATTAAAAGTCGCTTATTTAACCTCCAAACGTTGGAACTATCATAAGCGACTTTCTTTTTTATTATTATAATAAATATCAAACGTTATCAATCTGCCAGTCGATTGGCTCTAATCCGTTCTTTTCTAAAAATTCATTGGCCTGACTAAAATGTTTACAGCCAAAAAAACCTCTGTAAGCTGATAACGGACTTGGATGAGGTGCTTTCAGTATAAGATGTTTCGAATTGGTGAGCATTGGTATTTTACTCTGTGCCGGTTTTCCCCAAAGCATATATACAATAGGTCTGTCCTGTGCATTAACTGCCTCAATAACAGCATCTGTAAACTGTTCCCAGCCTTTTCCCTGATGAGAAGCTGCCTGATGAGCCCGTACAGTAAGTACAGTATTAAGCATAAGAACGCCCTGATCCGCCCATTTCTTCAGATAGCCGTTATTCGGTACTTTACATCCCAAATCAGCTTCTAATTCCTTATAAATATTAACCAAGGAAGGAGGTATTTCTACATCTGGCTTTACAGAAAAGCAAAGTCCGTGTGCCTGTCCCACATTATGATATGGATCTTGCCCTAAAATAACCACCTTTACTTTACTTAAAGGCGTAAAGTGAAATGCATTAAAGATATCATCTGCATTAGGATAAATAACATATCGACCATACTCTTCCTTTACAAACCGAAATAACTCCTTATAATAAGGCTTTCTAAATTCTCCACTAATGGCATCCAGCCAGTCATTATCAATTGCTGCCATTTACTCTCCTCTTTTCTATAATCTTTGTAAAAAAGGTGCACCTTCCGGAACACCTTTTTATAAAAATATTATTAAATTATTATTGTCCTTGTGCAGCTTCAATTACCTTCTGACTATATTCCTGTTGTGTCCCCATGTTAATAATCTCATAGGCTTCCTTTTCATTTAATGAGAATACCGTCTGTAATTCAACAACAATCTGACCTCTTACATAATCCAAATCATCAACAACTCCAAGCTGTCCTGCTGCTTCAAGATACCGGTCATACTTTTTGAGCCCTTTAAGTAATGAATCCAGTGCTTCTGGATACATTTGCATTGCATAATAATTATTGTATGAATTTAATTGTTTATTTACATACATAACTGTAACGACTTTATCATACATTTCAACGTCTTCATTTTTCAATTCAACGCCACGCAGCTCATTATAAGCTTCTGTATATTCGCGATTGCCAAAATACTCTTTTGCTTTTGCTACACTCTGATTATAAGAAAAGCTATTGCTACCCAAAATAACAGAAGTTGCAAATGCTCCCAGACAAACAAATACGATTGCGGCTCCAACACGATTAATTCTTCCCTGATCCTTCATGGCTTCCGCTTCTTCTTCTGCCTGTCTTTGCTTCTTCAGTTCTTCCTTTTCCCGCTTCTTAGCTTCTTTTATAGCCTTTGCCTGAGCTTTCTTTTCTTCTTTTTCTTTCTTTTTAGCTTCTTGCTCAGCTATGTAAGCCGGATCCTCTTTCTTAGCCTTCTTTGCTGCTTTTTTCTCTTCGCGCTCTTTCTTTCTTAATTCCTTCTTTTCTTCATCAGAAAGCATTTTTTCATGAGCCCGTTTTGATTTTGCATCATGAACATTAGCGAAAAGCTTTTCAATAATTCCATTTTTCTTAGTCTGTTGCTGTTCTTCTGCCGGCTGTTCGCTAAAAATTCCCAACAAATCATCTTCAAAAGCTCCATCAGCCTCAGTCTCACCGCTATCAGCAAAGAAATCATCTTCCTTTTCTACTGATGCAAGAGCTTCATCTAAAACGCTTTCTTCCTCATCAAAGAAAATATTGTCATCATCCATTGCCATAAGACCATCTAGAGAAAAGAAGCTATCTCCATCATCATTCTTAGTCACACGATTAGTAACTATGGCTTCGTCTGATAGTATTTCAAGAAGATTATCTACATCATCCATAAAATCATCAGATTCCTGTTCTGCTTCCTCCATTACTAATGGAATTTCATCAGATTCATTTTCTTCCATGTCCTCAGACTCGTTCATTATCGGCATTTCGATTTCCATGTCCTCAGGCTCATCCATCATTGGTATTTCAATTTCCATGTCCTCAG
>CAYTGQ010000018.1:15406-20448 GCA_964437345.1 uncultured Lachnoclostridium sp.
ATTTCAATTTCCATGTCCTCAGGCTCATCCATCATTGGCATTTCAATTTCCATGTCCTCAGACTCATCCATTGTGAATGGTTCCTCTTGTTCTGAAATGTCATCCTCTAATCCTGTATTTTCCACAAACAAATCTGAAACACTAGCAATATCAACATCGCTTAAATCAATATCACTAATATCAAAATCAGTAAGTTCAATATCTTTGACAGTGCTGATATCCAGATTATTCAATTCTTCATCAGATAACGAAATGTCTTCTTGATTCGTCATGCCCTTAAGCAGGCTATCTAAATAAGATTCCTCTGACATCAAATACACCATCCTTCGCATATTCTAGACTTCATCCTTGTATCTATCCCACATTTATATATAGTTTAATTAGTCCTGTTCATTCCCAATCAGTTTATCTATTTCTGCTACCAGCATACCAATTTCTGGTTTAGATAACTGCGCATTTGCACCAAGGGCTTCACCTTTTCTTCTCATTTCTTCATTTACTAATGAGGAGAAAATAACTACTGGAATATGATTTAATTTTGGATCATCTTTTATTAACTTAGTTAAACGATGACCATCCATCTGTGGCATTTCAATATCAGTGATAACGCAAGCAACTTTTTCATCAATCTTACCGCTATCACGATGCTGACATAACTTATTCCATGCTTCTAAACCATTACTATGCATATCGATATTGTTATAACCTGCTTTAAATAAGCAGTCAGAAATCAACTTACTTAACAATGGAGAATCCTCCGCAATCACAATTGGAGAATTATTTCTTCCTCTTGTTCCCATCTTATCAATATCAGAACTCTTAAGTCCTGTTTCTGGACTAATATCAGAAACAATCTTTTCAAAGTCTAAGATAACAATAAGTTTCTTATCTAATCGAATAATACCTGTTGCAACACTGGTGCTTTCTGAATTGATTGTTGCATCGGGAGTTGCAATATCTGCCCATGACACTCTGTGAATTCCAAGAACTTCATGTACATGGAATGCAGTATTCAACTTATTAAAGTTAGTTACGATATACATGTCTGTATGAGTAGTTCCTGCTGTTCTCAGGATATTCAGACACTTTTCCAAATTAATAATAGAAATAATTTCATCACGAGGCATAAAAATACCTTCAATGCATGGATGAGAATTTGGGATTGGAGTTGGTTCTTTAAATGGTACAATTTCTTTAATCTTAGCTACGTTGATACCATAGTAGTTATTACCTACTCTAAACTCTAATATTTCTAATTCATTCGTTCCACTTTCAAGTAAAATTCCTGTTTCCATATTCGTTCCTCCCATGTTGGTAAATTCTATACTTATATAAGTGTATTATATTATATTTAAAATGAAAATACAAACTTTATTCGCAAAATTTTAGATTTTTTTGTAAAATTTTGCAAAAAAGTCACACAAAGCAAAAAAAATTCCAGTTACTTCACAAAAAGTAACTGGAATTTTTTTATTTCCATTTCTGCATAGCTTCTTCCATCGTCATACCATTTGCAATGCCTTCTTTTCGTTTTGCATTGATTTCCTGAATTTCTTTCATACGAGGTCCAGATAATTCATATCCCTTCATTGCCCATAAAGTCAGAGCCCACGCAACCATAGGAACGATACAGAATAATACGATAACTACCCAGTTCATGCCCGGTGCATATGGTGTTTCTGCTGTCGGCAGGTTTTCTAATCCAATCATCGAAACAGCAACACCTACTACCGTTGCGGATAAAGAAGATACTAACTTATCAACCAGAGAGAATAAGGTTCCCATAATACCCGGAATGTATTTACCGGAACGATAGGTCTCATAATCTGAACAGTCGGCTACCATTGGAATAGGCATATCTGCTGTTGCATAATATGCACCATAGCCAATACCAAAGCAAAGAATAAATGCAATAGTATACAGGTTAATGGAAAGCCCGTTTTCACCCGTAATACTTAAATTAAATGCCGGATTTCCCTGTTTCCATAATAAGAGAAGCACCAGCACTCCTACATAACAGATAAGTGCCACTCTTACGTATTTCATTAAGGAAGCCTTCTGTCCTTCTTTTTGTGAAGTCTTTACTGTCAGCATAAAGAATGGAACGGAAAATACATATCCAAGTACCATCATTGGCAAATACAGACCGTCATAATTTCCCATCATACAGCCATACAGCATACAAAGAACCGTTAAGTTGGTTGCAATTGATAATGCCAGCTTACAGCCGCCTCCTGCAATCATAAGTCTCTGCATTGGCTTATTAGCTTTGATAATCGCAACATATTCAGAAACTTTTGTTTTTTCCTGGTTTTCTCCGCCAATACCAAAATATTTAGAATTATCTTTTTCCCAGATACCAATAATTGCAAGCACTGTGAGCACAACGGAAATAACAATGCCAATTGGAGTTAAAAAAGCATAAAACTCAGCCTTATTATAATCGGCTACATTGGAACGGACAATTGGTGCTAAAAACTGCATAAGTCCCATACCTGCCATAGAACCAATTGTATTAAAAATGGTAAATAATGGTCTTTGTTTCGGATCGTTGGTAAGTACACTCTGTGCAGAACGTGTTACAGATGTCTGGAATGTATAACCAATTACCCATACTGCATATAATGCAACAAATGCCACATAACGCAGCCACTGCATACTCGCTGGAATACCAGGTGTTACCATATACAGTAAAATAACAGAAATTGCCATAATAGCATTACCTATTACCATAAAAGGACGGAATTTACCAAATTTTCCATTGGTACGGTCCATTAATGCACCAATAATCGGGTCTGTAATGGCATCAAATATACGCATGCCCGTAACCATAACAGAAGCAAAAACCGTTGCAATTGCCAATACATTATTACCAAATGTAGCAATGTAAGACAAAATTAATACATAATACACATTAGTCGCACCATTATTCATAGGGAATAATGCCAACTGGTACATCTTGGCGCGATTCACGCCGTCTGATGCCATTGTTTTAGTTTCGTTTTCCATACTGTTTTCCTCCTTTTACAGCCAGTCGGAAATCATCTTTTTATTCCATCCTCAAATTAAAACTTATTTATTATTCTTATACTCAGCCTTATACGCCTTGAAGCTTACATACTCCTCTGACTGTTTAAATTTCTTAGATTTTAAAATCCAAAGTACAGTAGATACTACAAATAAGAAAATAAATCCGCAAGAAAGAATCATTGTTACGTTATAAGCAATTAATTTTGTTTCTTTAACAACAGTGTCCGGTCCAATACCATTCATACCACAGGAATTCAATGTAGCATATAAGTTATGGTGGCATGCTTCTCTCATTGCAGATACTACAACAGGATCATTTTCATATTCAGGAAGTCTTCCCTGTCCATCACCATCATTGATGATGTAGAATGCCATCATAGAGTCAAATGCTGTTGTTCCACCCATAACACCATCAACACCATTTACATAAGTTGTCAAAACGTTATCTGTAATCTGCTTACCATAACAGCCCCATTCGCCGTTCATAATGCCTTTATTTAAGCCTGCAACAGCACCTGACCAAAGTGTACCCCAACGAGTATACGCCATCATAACACCATTACCAGCACCCTGAGAGGACTCTAAAGCACCCTGGAATGCTCTTAAATAAATTTCACGTGCTGCCTGTTCAGTTAACCATGCAGCCTGACCAATACGCTGCTGTTCACAGTCATTTAATGCGAAATGCTTAATTACTACGTTAACACCTTTTTCCTGAATACCTTTTACTTCAGCAGCACCAATTGCAGAAGCTAATACACCATCTTCAGAATAGTATTCAAAGTTACGTCCACCATATGGAGAACGATGTGTATTGGCACCAGGTCCATAAAGAGTAGCAACGCTTGCTGCAAGACAGTCTTCGCCAACCATTTTACCAATTTCATAAACTAAATCCTTATTAAATGTTGCTGCCAAAACGTCTTCAGATGTTAATGCGGTTGTCTGTACTCCTAATTTAGAACCAAATAAAGCAACTGTTAAGCCCTGAGGACCATTTTCATCACGAGTACCAGGTGCATTTACAGATAATACTGGCATTGTCCAGTGGAAAGAGTCACCAATTAAGGAAACCATTTCATCAAATGTTAACTGATCTAATAATAATTCCCACTGTGGGTCATTGTAATCAAGTCCCATCATATCATAAAGTTCAAGACCATTATCAGCACCTAATGTAGGCATATCTACAATATCATAATCAGCCGGATCATACTGAACATCCTGTAAGTCACGAACTAATGCTTCTGTTAATGTCAATACCAATGGTGCATTTGCTGATGGCATAGTTCCCATCCAATCATTACGTGTTACAAATGTTACTTCATCTTGCACACTTTCATTTAAGTTAGGATCTGCAATACTCAACTGATTTACAATTGCTGTTCCATTATCACTTACTGCATAAGTTGTCGTATCTAATGTTGGGTTATTCCATACTGCAACTAAATCAGCATTACCATCAACATCCATACGTCCATTTGTACCAGCTGTTGTAAAGCCTTTCGCTGCTAATACGTTATTTGCTGCATTATGTGCATCTGTAGCTGCTGTGAAATAGTAATCACCTGCATCTAAAATATAAGTACCTGCACCGTATGCATCATAACTTGCAACATAGTCACCATCTACTTCAATAGCTAAAGTTTCAGATGCACCAGGAGCAAGGATGCCTGTCTTTTCAAAACCAACTAAGCTTACAGAAGCTTTTTCTACTTTATTATCAATATCATACTGTGTATATGGGCTGGACACATATACCTGTACTGTTTCTTTACCAGGAACATCACCAGTATTGGTTACTGTTACGTTCATTGTATAAGTAGTTGTAGCTGCATCATATTTTACTGTTACATCGCTGTAATCAAATGTTGTATAACTTAAACCATAACCAAATGGGAATGCAACATCATCGCCATATGCATATTCACCGGCATTGCCTGTACCCATTACATAATCTTCATAACGTGTTTCATAATATTTGTATCCTACATAGATACCTTCCTGATAAA
>CAYTGQ010000019.1:0-8775 GCA_964437345.1 uncultured Lachnoclostridium sp.
GTTTAAACAGATTTTAATGACTTCCGGATTTGACCGTTATTTCCAGATTGCACCTTGCTTCCGTGATGAAGATGCAAGAGCTGACCGTTCTCCTGGTGAATTCTACCAGTTAGATATGGAAATGGCATTTGCAACTCAGGAAGATGTATTTACAATTATTGAAGAGGTACTTCCTCCAGTATTTGAAAAGTTTGGTGTATATAACACAGCTTCTACAGCACCATTCGTAAGAATTCCATATCTTGAAGCAATGGACAAGTATGGTTCAGACAAGCCAGACCTTCGTATTGACTTAGTATTACAGGATGCAACAGAAGTTATGGCGGACTGTGGTTTTGGACCATTTGAAGGTCAGACAGTAAAAGCTATTGTTGTGGATAACTTTACAGCTACAAGAAAAGTAATTGATAAGATTTGTGCTGACGTTGAAGTACAGTCTGGTAATAAAGCATACTGGTTCAAATTAGATGAAAATAATGAATTAGTTGGTGGAATTTCTAAGTTCCTTGTAGAAAGAAAAGAAGAAGTGATTAAGGCTCTTTCCTTAAAACCAGGTGATTTCGTTGGTTTAACAGCAGGTAAGAAGCTTGTAGCGCAGAAGACAGCTGGTGTTCTTCGTAAAATGTTAGGTGCAGCTTCTGAAACACACATGAAGAAAGACTGCTACGAATTCTGCTGGATTGTAGACTTCCCAATGTACGAAATTGGTGAAGAATCCGGTGAATTAGAATTCTGCCACAACCCATTCTCTATGCCACAGGGCGGAATGGATGCGTTAATGAACGAAGAACCACTTGATATCTTAGCATATCAGTATGACTTAGTATGTAACGGTGTAGAGCTTTCTTCTGGAGCGGTTCGTAACCATAACCCAGAAGTTATGATTAAAGCATTTGAATTAGTTGGACTTGGTGAAGAAGATGTTAAGGCTAAGTTCCCTGCTATGTACAATGCATTTACTTATGGAGCACCTCCACATGCCGGAATTGCTCCTGGTGTAGACCGTATGGTAATGTTAATTCTGGGAGAAGACAGCATTCGTGAAATTATTCCATTCCCAATGAATAAAAATGCAATGGATGTTATGATGGGAGCTCCTGCAGAGGTAGAACCAAGACAGTTAGAAGATGTTCATATCAAGATTGATATCAAGGAAGAGGAAAAATAAGAAAAATTTTGTTTCCTCTGGCGAAAAATGAATAAAATTCCAAAACTTAGCAAAATAGTTTGACAATTAACAAAATCAATGGTATCATATTAGTGTTGTATAATTTGCAACACTTAGAATTTGTGTTGTTGCTATACAATGGAATATTTTTATCGTGGAGGAAAACACAATGAGCAAAGGTACAGTAAAATGGTTTAACAATCAGAAAGGATACGGATTCATCTCTGATGCTGAAGGCAATGATGTATTTGTACACTTCTCCGGACTTAACATGGAAGGTTACAAAACATTAAATGAAGGTGAAGAAGTAGAATTCGACGTTGTTGAAGGTGCTAAAGGACCTCAGGCAGCTAACGTAACCAGAGTATAGGTAAGAATCAAGTAGTTAGACAGTGTACCTTTTTCTAGTATAGATATCATAATTCTTGTAAAGAAATAAGTTATATTGTAATGGACGAAATTGATTTGAGATGGCTTAAAGCAGGCTTGAGAGTCGGCTTTAAGCCATTTTCTTTTTGGTATATGTATGATAAAATCAAAGTATAGTAACTATTTTGAGCAGGAGGTGTGACCTCTGCTCGTCAGCAGACTCGCATTTTTCTTCGAAAAACAAGGAGGTGTGACCTCTGCTCGTCAGCAGACTCGCATTTTTCTTCGAAAAACAAGGAGGTCAGGATATGGGTATCACAAAAAAAGCATTTGGAAAAACAAAAGACGGAAAACAGGTTACAAGCTATGTGTTAACTAATAAAAATGGCATGGAAGCAGAGTTTATTGATTATGGTGCTATCCTTGTAAAATTATGGGTACCGGATAAAAATGGTAAAAAAGCCGATGTGGTATTAGGTTATGATACTGTTGCAGAATATGAAAAGACAACAACTTATTATGGTGGTTTTATTGGCAGATGTGCAAACCGCATTGGAAATGCTTCCTTCACATTAAATGAAAGCACATATGAATTAGATAAGAATAATAATGGGAATTGTCTCCATGGCGGCGAACAGGGCTATAATAATATGATGTATGAAGTGGAAACCTTTGAAGAGGAGGAGGGTCCTGTGATTGAGTTTTCCAGATTAAGTCCTGATATGGAACAAGGCTTCCCAGGTAATCTGGATATAACTGTAACTTATACATTAACTCATGAAAATGAATTGGTGATTGAATATTTGGCAGTGCCGGATAAGGACACTCCCGTTAATTTAACAAACCATGCATATTTCAACTTGTCCGGTCATAATTCGGGAACTATTTTAAATCATAAGGTCAGATTAGAGGCAGACAGCTTTACTCCTACTGATGATAAGCTGATTCCAACCGGAGAAATTGCAAAGGTTGAAGGGACTCCTATGGATTTTAGAAATATAAAAACATTAGGACAGGATATTGATACGGATTATGAGCCATTAAATTTTGCCGGTGGTTATGATCATAATTATGTACTTAATACAACTGGTGACGAAATCGAATTAATTGGAGAATTAATTGATGATGCTTCTGGTAGAAAAATGGAAATCTATACAGATTTACCAGGGGTACAGCTATATGCAGGTAATTTTATTGAAGGAAGTGCTAAAGGCGGCGGTGAATATGTGAAGAGGGCAGGTGTGTGCTTTGAAACACAGCATTTCCCAGATGCATTAAATCATGCAAATTTCCCAAGTCCTGTTGTGAAAGCAGGACAGGAATTTGATTCCACAACCATTTATCGTTTTATTTGGTAGAAGTTGTAGCATGTGATAGATAACCTTTAGGAGGTATTTATGCAGAAAGAACAGGCGAAAGGTCCTTTAAAACTGTACATATCAGAACACAGTGGGTTAATAGAAAGTAAAGGGAGAAGACTTTTTCGAGCAGCGTTGGGGTTGTTTGGAGCGTTCCTGCTAATTGTGATGTTAGCTGCTATTT
Source organism: uncultured Lachnoclostridium sp. (assembly GCA_964437345.1). Taxonomy (GTDB): domain Bacteria; phylum Bacillota; class Clostridia; order Lachnospirales; family Lachnospiraceae; genus CAYTGQ01. Next base: position 3,080 of record CAYTGQ010000019.1, read on the forward strand.
TCACAGATTTGGGAAAAGTATGGATGAATGTTGGCGTAATTGCTGTTTTGATGGTTGGATTTTTAATTATGACACGTCAATATCTGGTGTGGGCAAGAAAAGATATTCAAATGCTTCAGAAGCAGTATCAGGATTCCAAGGAGCAAAATGCAGCAATTATGAGAGGCGTTATGTCTGCAATGCATAGTCATGTTGTTGTTTTAGACAGGGAGTGCCAAAAAGTATTATTTAGTAATCTGGGATATAATAATGTAGGATATGTAACAGAAGGTGAAAATGGAGAAAAAATACTGGATGTGGAAAAACTCTATAATTCAGTAAATAATAAAGCTGCTTTGGATGAAATCTTTGATTGCCTGTATAATCAGCGCCCTTGTAATGTGGAAAAGGAACTTGAGTTTGCAAATGGGAAAAAAGGCTGGTATCGACTGAAAATCGAACAGTTAATGGAAGAAGACAATCTGGTAGGTAATTTGCTGGTAGTAAAAAATATTACAGAAGAGCATGAGAGAAGGGATGCTCTTTTGGCAGCAACAGATAAGCAGAAAAAAGCATTTATGGCACTGTCTCATGAATTTCGTACTCCGATTAATGCGATTTCCGGTTCAATTGACATGCTTTCTTTATCAGAAAATCTGAATGCAAAAGAAAAGTCCCATATTCGTAATATCAAGCAGGCGTATAAGGGATTACTTAGTGTGGTTTCAAAGGCAACAGATTATACATCACTGCAAGATGGAGAACTAACCATTGAGAAGAAGGAATTTACAATATATGATTTACTGGATAACATACGTACATTAACTCATATCCGGGCATATGAAAAAGGAATTGGCTATTGTATTGATATTGCGCAGGATGTCCCACTTCGTTTAATTGGTGATTTGGATAAAATCAGCCGCGTTCTTCAAAGCTTCCTGTATAATGCCATTGAGCATACAGATACCGGCTGTGTTACAATGCATATCAGCAGGGTTAAGGAAGATGAAAAGGACTATATCTGCTATGGAGTTAGCGACACAGGAGAAGGAATTAAAGAAGAATTTATAGGACGTATTTTTGATGAATTTATAGGATTTGAAATGGGTTCTGACGAATACTCTGAAGGTCTCGGTGTCAGTCTGTATGTAAGCAGGAAAATCATTGAACTGATGGGTGGTAAAGCAGAGTGCAGAAGTCAGTATGGTGAGGGAAGTACATTTGCATTTAAGATGGAGTTAGAGACTCCGGATGATAAGCCAATTGTCACTATAGATAAGCCGGAAACTATGGCAATTCTTCTCTGCACTGATATTGAGTGGAAAAAAGAATATATCAGACGTGTATGTGAAGCACTTCATATTCCTGTTTTGAGGACTTACGATGAAGCAGATATTGTAAATGACAGATTTACTCATGTTATTATTGACAGTCAGCATCCAGAAGCAAGTATGCTTTTGGAAGAGGAATTTCATTCTGGAAAGAAGGTACTGGTTCTGGAATCCAGCAGGGATAAGATTGATGGAACAAGTAGAGCAGACTTTATCATATATGAACCATTTACAATTATGATGTTTGCAGAAATGCTAAGTGGAGACAACGCGAATAAGGAAGATACGGAAGGAATAGATAAAGTGGGAGAATTAGTATTTCAATTAAAAGGTGTAAAGGCCTTGGTAGTAGATGATAATGCAGTAAATCTCATGGTTGCATCTAATGTGCTGATGCAGTATGGTATCGAAGTGGAAGAAGCCGATTCAGGCAGTATGGCAGTGAAAAAATACTACGAAAATGATGATTATGACATTATTTTTATGGATTATTTAATGCCGGATATGAATGGTGTAGAGACTATCCGAAATATTCGCAACCTGAAACGTGAAAAAGAGACTATTCTGATTGCCTTATCAGCAAATGTAACAGAAGATATTGTTGCTGAATTTAATGCAGTAGGTGCTCATCATGTTATGGCAAAACCATTAGAATTAAAAGAGTTAAGTGAAGTATTAAAGAAATATCTTCCGGAAGAAAAATTTGCAAGGGATGAACAGCCTGTTTCAGAAGAAAAAAATAGTCAGCCTTGGTTAGATGCAGCAGTGGATAAAGAAGATGTTAAGTCAATTCTTCATAATGTAAAAGGTCTGAATGTAGAAAGAGGACTTGCTAACGTTATGGGTGTTACAGAAACCTATGTTAAGGTTCTCAATGTCTGCTGTACCAATATTACAGAACAGATAGAATACATAAAAGCAGCATACAGGCTGGTTGCATTGGGAGGACTTAAGATTTATTTCCACAGTTTGAAAGGAATTCTTGCCAATATTGGTGCGATAGAACTTTCCGATTTTTCAAAAGAAATGGAAATTGCTTCCCGTGACCAGAATGAAGCATATATTAAAGAAAATGTTGCATCCTATATACAGCAGATAGAAACATTTAGAGATAATCTGAAATGGGCAATTGAAGAATATAAAAAGCTGACAGAAGCTGATACGTTGGAAACAACTAAGTCCATGAAGTCAAAAGATTATCAAGAAAAGCTGGAACAGCTTTTGATTTGCATAAAACGTTTTGAATTTAATGAAATTAATACTCTGATTGAAGAATTAATTCAGGCAAGTAAAGATGAGAGAAAAGATACTTTAAAAGAAGCTTATAATTATATTCAGCAGTTTCAGTATGATGAAGCTCTTGAATTAGTAGAAAAATTAAAAAAATAACCGGAAGAAAGATAAAAAAGGACAGAGGAAAAGCCTAGTAGTGGGGGAGGGATACTACTAGGCCGTTTATGAAAAAAATTATCTGCTTATCGGTAACTTCTAATTAGCATTTATTAGCTATGACCACATTATAAAAGACATATATGAGCATAATGTGGCTATATTATGAACAAAATGTTAAAAATGTTTAGGTAATAGGAGGAAAAATTGTGAATAGCGTCTTCCGAAAACTATTAAGTAAAGAACTTGGAGAAAAGAGATACGAAGAATATTGTGAAAGCTATCGTGTCTGTTTAGAAAAAAAAGGTATGGATGGACGAAAACAGGGAAATCAGGTAATATACAAGGAACTTTATGAATACCTGGAGGACAGGGATTTAAAGTCCCTTACTAAAATGATGGAACGATTTTCAGATACCATGTTGCTTGCAAGACAGATTAACAGACAGTATGTATTTGCATTTCTTTTCTATTTGTTCTGTTCACTTTTCCTGATTGGGATGGAGCTTCAGGCTGGAGTTACAATTGTCAGTCTGATTTTAATGAGTGCCTGTTTTATCTACAAAACTTTTGAGTTTGTAGTGAACAAGTTTTGTTATATTGATGCCAGTATTGCTCTTGTTTATAAGTCGGTACTGGATAAACTGATTTTATTCCACACCAGAGAATATATGGAATAGACAGAAGGATTAAAAGTAATTGCAATATAGGATGGATAGGTTATGAAACACTTATTGAAGTATTTGAAGAATTATAAAAAAGAAAGTGTATTAGGACCGCTTTTCAAACTGCTGGAAGCGAGTTTTGAACTTTTTGTACCGCTTGTTATGGCAAGTATTATAGATGTGGGAATTGCACAGAGCGATACCACCCATATTTTAAAGATGGGTGGTATTTTAGTGTTGCTTGGGGCCATAGGTCTTACCTGTGCATTGACTGCCCAGTATTATGCAGCGAAAGCTTCAGTAGGCTTTGGAACAGCTCTGAGACATGATTTATTTGCTCATTTACAGAGTTTTTCTTATGGAGAAATTGATACAATTGGAACCGCAACAATGATTACCAGAATGACCAGTGATATTAATCAGGTACAATCTGGTGTGAATTTGTTTCTGCGTTTGTTTTTGCGTTCACCATTTATTGTAGTAGGTGCCATGATTATGGCATTTACAGTAAATGTAAGAGCTGCATTTATTTTTGTTGTAACAATACCGCTGCTCTCTGTTGTGGTATTCGGAGTGATGCTTATCAGTATTCCACTTTATAAGAAAGTTCAGAAAAAACTGGATGCTGTTATGCTCAGAACAAGAGAAAATCTTACTGGTGCAAGGGTAATTCGTGCATTTAACCGCGAAGAAGATGAAATGGAAGAATTTGAAGCAGCCAGTGAAGATTTGATGGATGTACAGCTTTTTGTTGGAAAGATTTCCGGTATGCTGAATCCTGTTACATACATCATTGTCAATGGTGCCACATTGTTTCTGTTATGGATTGGAGCGCTGGAAGTATTTGATGGTATTATTACACAGGGCGAGGTAATTGCCTTGGTAAACTATATGTCCCAGATATTAGTAGAACTTGTGAAGCTTGCTAATCTGATCATTAATCTTACTAAGTCCATTGCCTGTGCCAATCGTATCAGTGATATTATGGCAGAGGAGCCTTCTTTGAAGGAATACAATAAAAAATGGATAGAGTGTGGAAAACCAAGTGAAGCAGATGATTACAAGGTTGTATTTGACCATGTAACCTTCTCTTATAAAAATGCTTCCGAGGCATCCTTAACGGATGTCAGTTTCAAGGTAAAAAAAGGGCAGACTATTGGAATTATTGGTGGTACAGGTTCTGGAAAAACATCTCTGGTAAATCTGATTCCACGTTTTTATGAAATTGAAAGTGGAAAGATTTTAGTAGATGGAATTGAAACAAAAGACTATTCCTTTGAACAGCTTCGTGGCAAGGTAGGTATTGTACCACAAAGGTCTATTTTATTCCATGGAACTATTCGTGAAAATATGCACTGGGGTAAGGAAGATGCAACAGATGAAGAAATCTATCGTGCATTAGAAATTGCTCAGGCAAAGGAATTTGTTGACCAGAAAGAACAGGGGCTGGATACAGAAATTTTACAGGATGGAAAGAATCTGTCTGGTGGACAGAGACAGCGTCTTACTATTGCAAGAGCTTTAGTTGGTAATCCGGAAATATTAATATTAGATGACAGCTGTTCTGCTCTTGATTATGCAACAGATGCCAAGCTTCGTAAGGCATTGTCTGAGATGGAAAATAATATGACCGTATTTATTGTATCCCAGAGAACCTCATCTATTCGTTATGCAGATCAGATTATTGTATTGGAAGATGGAGTTGTGGAAGGAATTGGAACTCATGAGGAATTACTGGCATCATGTGGAACTTACAGAGAAATTCACGAGTCTCAAGGAACAACAGAAGCTACAAAGAAAATAAGGACAGCAGAAAATGCAGATAAGCTCTCTGCAAAGATGGAGGTGTGCCATGAATAATAAAGCGACAATTCAAAAAATTCTGGCATACATAAAAAATTATAAGCTTTATGTAGCGGGTTCTTTCTTTTTTGCTGGAATTTCAGTTGTTCTGACCCTTTATGCACCAATTCTTACGGGTCAGGGGATAGATTTGATTTTAGCAAAAGGTAATGTGGATTTTGCAGGGCTTTTACTTATTATTAAAAAATTTGTTGTTGTCATTCTGATTACCGCCCTTGCCCAGTGGCTTATGAACCTTTGTAATAATCGCATTACCTTTCATGTAGTAAAAGATATCCGAACAAAGGCATTTGGCCGGTTAGAGCAGGTACCGGTAAAATATATTGACGGTAATGCTCATGGAGATATCATCAGCCGTGTCATTGCAGATGTAGACCAGTTTTCAGATGGACTTTTAATGGGATTTACACAGTTATTTACAGGGCTTCTGACAATTGCAGGTACACTTATGTTTATGCTGAGTATCAGC
>CAYTGQ010000019.1:8875-20405 GCA_964437345.1 uncultured Lachnoclostridium sp.
CAGGTACACTTATGTTTATGCTGAGTATCAGCGTTAAAATTGCATTGGTTGTTGTAGTGCTGACACCACTTTCCCTGTTTATTGCAAGATTTATTGCCAATAAAACATATTCCATGTTTAAGCTTCAGTCAGAAACCAGAGGAGAGATGACGGCACTGTTAAATGAGATGATAGGTAATCAGAAAATTGTGCAGGCGTTTGGCTATGAGAAAAAAGCAGTTGAGCGTTTTGATGAAATTAATGGAAGATTACAGGGAGCCAGTCTACGTGCGATATTCTTCTCTTCTATTACCAATCCGTCTACCCGATTTGTTAATAGCGTGGTGTATGCAGGAGTTGGTGTGTTTGGTGCAATTGGAGTTATCAATGGAATTTTGTCAGTAGGTCAGTTGTCAAGTTTTTTAAGCTATGCCAATCAGTATACAAAGCCATTTAATGAGATTTCCGGTGTTATAACAGAGCTTCAGAATGCATTTGCTTCCGCAGCAAGAGTATTTGAGCTGATTGAAGAAGAAATACAGACACCAGATGCTAAAGATGCTTTAGAATTGGATGCAGCAGATGGTAACGTTGAGTTAAAGGAAGTATATTTTTCCTATACACCAGAGAAAAGGCTGATTGAAAACTTTAATCTTTCTGTGGAACCAGGACAGCGAATTGCCATTGTTGGACCAACAGGCTGCGGAAAGAGTACAGTGATTAACCTTCTAATGCGATTTTATGATGTAGACAGCGGTGTTATTAAAGTTAATGGTGAAGATATCAGAAATATTACAAGACACAGTCTGCGTAAGAATTATGGTATGGTACTACAGGAAACATGGCTAAAGTCAGGAACTATAGCAGAAAACATTTCCTATGGAAAGCCAGATGCGACAAGAGAGGAAATTATAGAGGCAGCGAAGGCAGCCCATGCTCATAGCTTTATTAAGCGACTTCCAAAGGGTTATGATACAGAGATTACAGAAGACGGCGGCAATTTGTCTCAGGGACAGAAGCAGTTGCTTTGTATTGCAAGAGTTATGCTTTGTCTGCCACCAATGTTGATTCTGGATGAAGCAACTTCTTCTATCGATACAAGAACCGAAATCCGCATCCAGAAAGCCTTTGCCAAGATGATGCAGGGAAGAACCAGCTTTATTGTAGCTCATAGGCTATCTACGATTAAAGAAGCAGATAAGATTCTGGTAATGAAAGACGGAAATATTATTGAGCAGGGAAGTCATGAGAAATTACTTGGGGAAAATGGGTTCTATGCAGAACTGTATAATAGTCAGTTTGAGGTATTTTAGGAGTTCATGGAAGAATTTCCTAATAAAGTTAAATAAAAGAAATGCTGTGAATAATTCTTGCATATAATGAGTAATAATTAACTTTTTAGAGGTTTTTATGAAAACAGATTTTAAGTTAGATATGCAGGAGCTTCATAACTTTGCCAAAAGTACCCTGCTTGCACTTTGCGGGGTGCTTTTAGTTGTTGCAGGCTTCTATTATCTTCCGGATAGTGTTGCAACTATAAGCTTTTCAGGAGATAAGAAGCTTCCAATCTACTGTGTGGATACGGAGGAAAAGAAAGTTGCTCTTTCCTTCGATGCGGCCTGGGGGAATGAGGATACGAAGCAGATATTGGAAATACTGAAAAAACATGACGTTCACGTAACTTTTTTTATGACTGGAGGCTGGATTGAATCTTATCCGGATGATGTAAAAGCGATAGCGGCAGCCGGACATGATTTAGGAAATCACAGTGAAAATCATAAGCAGATGTCACAGCTTAGCAAAGAGCAGTGTATGGAGGAGATTAGGAAGCCTCATGAGAAGGTAAAGGAACTGACTGGAATTGAAATGACTTTATTTCGTCCCCCTTATGGAGATTATAACAATACACTGATTGAAGCGGTGAATGAATCGGGGTATCACTGTATTCAATGGGACGTTGATTCTCTCGACTGGAAGGATTATGGTGTAGATTCCATTATTAATACTGTAGTCAATCATAAGCATCTTGGAAATGGTTCCATTATTCTGTGCCACAACGGAGCGAAGTATACGGCAGAAGCATTAGATGCCATGATTACCGGTTTGAAAGAAAAGGGGTATACCATTGTACCAATTTCAGAGCTCATTTATACCGGAGAATATCATATGGATCATGAGGGCAGACAAATAGACGGAAAATAGTTGCGAAAAATGTTATTTTTTTTTATAATAGAAGATGAAGTGATGATTCATACGTTGGGGAATTAGAAGGAGTATAAGTAAAATAAGACAATAGAATGAGACAAAATACTTATCAGACAAGAAAGGGAAGATGTATGAAAGAAAAACTTTTAAACAGAAAAGAACTTACACCAGAACAGTACCAGCGGGCAAATAAGACAATGTCAGCTATTTTAACTCTATGTTATGTAATCTTTGCAATTGTAGAATTTACTAATCTGGATACATCTAGTAATGTACTATTATCCTACTTAAGATGTGGATTATATATTGGATTGATTTTGGTAATTCAGATTGTATCAAGAAAAGCTGGAGATAAGAAAATTGCTATGGTAGTTATGGCAGTTACATTTGTGCCTTCTTATATAGCTTTGGTTGCAGGAAATGGAGTGGCAGTATTAGCTTCGGCATTTCCTATATTAATTGGATTTATGATTTATCTTAATGCTCGAGTAGTTGGATTAGGGTGTATTATTGCATTTATAGTTTGCATGGTGAAAACAGCATCTCTTAAAATGGCTGGAATGGATGAACTGTATATGCAGGCAAATCTTATCACAATGACTTTCGTAGTTGGAACATTAGGTGCTATTCAGGCTGTTAATCTTCTGATTTCATTTAGTAAGGAAGATCAGGAAGTGATTAAAGAAGAAGTGGAACGTCAGAAGGAAGTGGCTGACACAGTTTCTGGAATTGTAGAAAAAGTAGGTCGTGATTTCCATCAGATCAAGAAGGATTTGGAAGCGGTTAATTTATCCATGAGTTCTGCTCATACAGCTATGGAGAGTATTGCCGGAAGCTCTGAAAGTACCGCGGAAGCCGTTAATCAGCAGGCTGACATGACCAGTCAGATTCAGGCTAGACTGGAAAGAACCAATGAGACTGCATCGGATGCAATGGTTACAACGGAAAAACTGAAAGATGTTGTGGTGGAAGGAAAGTCTCTTGCAGATGAACTTCAGAAGCAGTCTGTTTTAGTAGATCAGAATACAACAAGAATTTCAGAGACAATGGAGCTTCTTGTTACTAATGTAGAAAAGGTATCTGATATTACAGATTCCATTATCAGTATTTCTTCCCAGACCAACCTTCTTGCATTAAATGCCAGCATTGAAGCGGCAAGAGCGGGGGAAGCCGGAAGAGGCTTTGCGGTTGTTGCAGACCAGATTAGAAAGCTTGCAGAAGAAACCAAGAGTTCTACAGAAAAGATTACAGAGATTATCAATGAATTAATGGCTGTTACCAATGAAACACAGGCTGGTATTGAAGAGTCTGTAGAAAGCATTAATGTACAGCGTGAAAAGGTAGAAGAAGTAAATGCAAGCTTCACAGAAGTAGAAAATGGTATGCTTGGGCTTGGTTCTGATGTTGTAAGCATGAGTAGAGAAGTGGGAGAGGTATTAGACGCTAACAAGGCAATTGTAGACAGTATCTCATTGTTATCTGCAACTTCAGAAGAAGTATCAGCAGGAACACAGACAAGTAAAGAAACCATTGATGAGACAATGGAAACCTTGTCTGGCTTCTGTAAAACAATAGATGATGCGTTTGAACAGTTGAAGATATTAATAGAAACAGTTCAGAGAAATTAAGAGAATACATATGTAAAGAGAACTTATAAAAAGAACTCCGCTGGTAACGGCGGAGTTCTTTTGGTGTAGAACAATATTATTCATTTTCCTGATAGTATGTCTCCAATTTTTCACGACACTGCTCAAATACATCTGTAAGTCCCGGATCGAATTGGGAGCCAAAACCATCACGAATGATATTGGCAGCTTCTTCGAAGGAGAATTTGTCCTTATAACAACGCTTGCTGACAAGGGCATCATATACATCGGCAACTGCCATAACACGTGCTTCCAAAGGAATCTCTTCACCTTTAAGCTGAGAAGGATATCCGGTACCATTCCAGCGTTCGTGGTGATAATGCGCCATATTTTTTGCAATCGTTACAAAGTATTCATCTTCTACATTTTCAATGATAGTAGTTAAAAGCTCAGCACCTTTTGCAGCATGATTCTTCATTTGGGCAAATTCTTCCGGAGTAAATTTGCCGGGTTTCTGAAGAATTGCATCAGGAACAGCAATTTTGCCGATATCATGCATAGGTGCAGCTTTAATAAGAGCATCGCAGAATTGATTGGTGTAGATTTTAGTGTCTCTGCTTTTTAATTCATCAACAAGGATTTCTACACATTTACTGGTACGTTTGACATGACCGCCAGTGCTGTTATCGCGGTTTTCAATCATATTAGCCATACCAAGTATCATTTTATTCTGGATATCTTTAACATGAGCCGTTTCCCTTGCAACATCATCTTGTAATTTTTCGTTGTAGGAAGCCATCAGTTTCAGGTATTTTCGTTCATCTGTCACATCAAAGAACTCTATCATATATCCTACATTACGGTTCCCGTTATGGAATTCCTGTTGGATATAGCTGGCAGTACATTTGATCTCATTGTCGCCACACATTTCATAATGAGGGATATTTTGTCCCGTTTCATCTAATTCAGACATCCATTCGTGGAGATGTTTAAAAATTGCAGTATTATCTGAAAGAGTGTGGTCAACATGCAGTTCATTGAGCTCAGGGAAAAAGTGGGTTGCCATATGGTCACAGGCAAGGAAAGACCTTTTATTGTCAAATGTAGCATATCCGTACAAATCCTGCTTGGTTAATGCCTGTGCGACAGTAGCAGACACATCATATAATGCAAGTCTGTCATGAAGTCTCAAAAGAATAAAGCCGTCTACTGCATAGCCAAGAGGAACCAGATTGAAATCATAACCCAACACCTTCTTGGAGAAATAGAAGGATGTGGTTACAATTAACATAGTGAGCAGATACCTCAAGTTCTTATAAGAAACGTTCTTTTTGCACTTAATGGCATAAATGGCTACGGCAACAGTAGCTGCAACGTAAAGCAGTGCATGAATGGAATAAAGGGAATAGAAAGGGCCTTTTGTACGTACAATCTGAGTAAAGCCATTTTCTCTGGTAATATCCATTGTTGCATAGTACCAGCCAGTACGTCCTGCGGAAAGAATTAATCCATAAAGGGCAATGCTGATACCTACTAATGTGGCACGTAATCCAGAGGAAATGCGTATGCTGCATAAGTCAAGGACACAGAAAAAAGTAAAAGTCAGAAGAAAACAGCCACCTAAATAGCTTAAATGATTGGCTATGGCAGCAGCCTCTACAGTCTCTGCAATGGACAGAGCCCAAAATCCGCTGTTAGAAATTGCCATGAGGGAAAAAATAATAGGATAATATATATTACTTTGTTGGTTTTTCATTGATAAAAAGCGCCACAGATTAAAAACAGCAATAGCAAAATTTACACTGTAGAAGATAATTACCTGCATTGGTTCACATCCTTTGTAAAGAAAATAATTTATAGTGATTTTTTGAGTATATCACACATTTAAGATATAGGCTATACTTAAATATTTGATTTTTGTGTGAAATTCGAAAAGGTTTATGTGTATTTGTGAAAAAACATTACGTTAAAAATGAAAAAAATTCATAAAATTTCAAATTATAACATATTGTGTGTGCAATATCAGAAATAATGTGTTAAAATAGTAATATGAGAGATTTTCAAAAATTTGGGAGGTTTTTGCAAATGAGGCAGAATAGAAAGAAACAAGAGGATAAAAAGGCTCCGATTACACAGGAGAAGATTTTTAAAATCATGTATTTTGTTACAATTGCAGTGTCAGCTGTATTTTTACTAAAGAATATAGTTGGTGGTTCTGTGAAGGAAGCATTGCTTATTGGGGCTAGTATTGTTGTATTTGCATTGGTGTTTGTGTTCTTGAATGCAAGAAAAGCAACAGAACGTACAAAGCAGATGGTTATTTCGATTGGAATGCTGCTTTTAATTTTCATTATAGGTTTGAATAGTGGGGAATTTTTAAGTGATGATTTTATTATGTTTCTTGCTGTAATTGCACTGACAGGATTGTATCTGGAACCTAAATATTCAACGATACAATTAGTTCTTGCAACTGCCTGTCTCATTGTAATGTATATACTACATCCAGACAAAGCTGACCCATTAGGACAGTACATACAGTGTATTGGCGAATTTTTGCTGACAGGTGTTTTACTCATTCAGGTACTGAAACGTGGACGGGCATTTATTGAAATTGGCGAGGAGCGTGCCAGGGAAGCGGAAAATCTGGTGGGTTCTATCCGCGAGATGGGAGCTGCTTTGGAGACAGACTTTGCAAGGTCATCGGCATCCATTGATAATAATACCGATGCATTGCAGAATGGCTCTGATTCCATTGTTGCCAGTGCAGAAGGCATGAATGACAGCTGTAATAATGTACAGGTATGTATTATGGATTCTCAGCAGTCTATTTCTGATTTGAATGAGGAAGTAGTTCGTGTAGAACTTGCACTGAAAGAAAATCAATCTAACATGGAGAATATGGAAAAACAGCTTGTACAGGTCGCTACTACAATTAGTGAAGCTAATGAAGTGTTCCAGGCAATGGAAAAGAAGATGGGTGAGATTGCAGATATTGCAGAACAGCTGGCAACAATTTCATTTAATACAACGATTCTTTCACTGAATGCGTCTATTGAAGCTGCAAGAGCGGGGGCAAGTGGAGCAGGTTTTGCAGTAGTTGCAGACGAAATGCGTCAGTTATCCAATACCAGCAGTGTATTCTCCGAACAGGTATCAGAGGTTGTTAAGGAACTGATGAGGGAGGTTGGAGAAACAGCAGAGCAGTTCACAGGCAGTACAGAAGCATTGGAAGCATCCAAAGCAACCATGAATGAGCTTCAGGACAGCTTTAACAAACTGAATCAGCAGTTTAGTACCCTTTATGGTAATATTGAAACTCAGAATAACAGTGTAAATCAGGTTAATGTAATTTTCGATGAACTGAAAGCGCAGATTGGGCAAATGCAGGCATATTCAGAACACAATCAGCAGGCAGTTAATGCTATTGTGAATACAATGGATATGTATCGCGAAAATATGAACAGAGTTATTGAAAATACAAGGATATAAGATATGGTGTTCATAAATGAAAAAGAGACCTATACATAAGAAAGACCAGCCGATTGTGGCTGGTCTTTGTTGTATTTATTCACCAAATTTAGTTGCGGCTTCCTTTAACATCTGACGGATTGGCAGGCTGTATGGACATCTTGGTTCACATGCACCACAGTCAACGCAGGCACTTGCTTTAACAGGGAGTGTTGCATAACGGGCACGTGCCCAATCCTCCAGACCATAGCGGTCTAAATATCCTTGGAATAAGAATACTCCTGAAATGTTGATACCTACGGTACAAGGCTGACAGTAGTTACAGCGGCGGCAGAAGTTAGTTCCAAGCTGTTCGCGAATGTCTTTGATTTTCTGTAATTCGCTTTCAGAAAGAGGAGTAGTGTTCTCTACAGCGGATAAGTTCTGGTCGATTTCTTTTAAATCATACATACCGGGAATAACTACATCAGCATCTGGATTAGAGCAGATGAAACGAAGTGCCAGCTCAGGATCTTCAATGGCACCACCAGCCATTGGCTTCATAACGATAAAACCAATGTTTCTCTCAGAGCATTTCTTCATAAGTTCTTCACCCTGAGTTTCCACAATGTTATATGGGAACATAAAGGTTTCTACCCAGTCTAATTCCACGGCTTTTTCAAAAAGCTCCATAGTGTGTCCGGTTAATCCGATATGTCCGATTTTTCCAGCTTCTTTTGCTTCCATTAAGGCTTCCAAAGCACCACCGGGAGCCATAACCTGTTCTAACTGCTCTACGTTAGGATTGTGAACCTGATATACATCAATGTAGTCAGTTCTTAAATTGCTAAGGCTGGTTTCAATATCAGCAGCCATGGCTTCTTTAGTACGAGCCATACTTTTGGTTGCTAATACGAATTTGTCGCGTAAGCCTTCTAAAGCTTCCCCTAAATATTCTTCGCTGACAGTATATCCTCTGGCTGTATCAATGTAGTTAATACCTTTTTCTGCCATAGCTTCAACTAATTTTCTGGTAACAGCTGCATTGACACGCTGGATAGGAATACCTCCAAAACCAAGACGGGAGATAGTAAGACCTGTTTTACCTAATGTTACATATTCCATAAGAGACCTCCGTATGTAAAAAATTCTTTTATTTGATTCATATGTATCTTACTTTTTGAAAAAAATTATCAATACAGGAAAAGTTTATCATAGATAAGAGTGAAGGTCAAATAATTAGAAAATGTGGAGTTTTCTTTGAAAAAAACTCTGAAAAATGAAAAAAAGACTTGGAAATTGAATGGAAAAAATATAGAATGATATTGTATGAGCAAATATGAAATATATGGAGAAACTACAAATAGAGAAGGTTGTTAATATGAATCGATTTGAAAAGATTAAAGATTATCTTAATACATATATGGAAGGGAAATCTTCACAGCTATTAATGTTTTATGCCATGGTTGTGATTGAAGTGCTGGCAATGTTTATTATTGCCCTGTTGCAGATTGCAATGGACTTTGAAACAGATAGTATTATTCCAATGCTTGTAAGTGTTGTATATTTGTTGATTATTCTCTGCATCGCTAGTCGTCATCCAAATAATCTGATGCTGTATAAGGCATTGACTATTTTACCAATGCTGTTAATTGTAATACCTTATCTCTACATGGGGACCGGAGGCGGTGGTATTAAGTCAGGAATGCCAGTCTGGATGGTATTAGGGCTGTTGATGATTTTTTTGTTTTCGAAGGGAATTCATTTTATTGTATTGTTTGCAATAACTCTTTCTGTATATTTAGGATGCATCATTTATACTTATATGTTTATGCAGGAACAGTTAGGCAATCTTCCAGATTTATATTATTATCAGGATAATATTATGGCTATTGTAGCTGTGTCTGTGTCCTGCGGTATGATTATTAAATATCATCAGAGAGTGGAGGAGAGAAGTAAGCAAAAGATTGAACAGGAGAAGCTCAATGCACAGAAAGCCAATGAAGCAAAAACGAAGTTCCTAATGAGTATGTCACATGATATCAGAACTCCGATGAATGCGATTATTGGTATGACTGAACTGGCAAATTACCATATTGATGATAAAGAGAAGGTTCAGGATTGCCTGAAAAAAATTAGTGATTCTTCTTCTATGCTGTTATATCTGATTAATAACGTTTTGGATATGTCTGAAATTGAGAATGGTGAGCTTAAGTTAAAGGATTCCTCCTTTGAATTGAAGGAAGTAGTAGAAAAAATATATGTGGTTTTAGAACAAAATGCATTGGCAAAGGGAATATCCTTTGTAGTGGATTGTAAGGATATTCAGCATAATAAGTTGATTGGAGATGCAGTCAGACTTAGACAGGTACTTATGAATCTTTTGAGCAATAGTTTGAAGTTCACACCATCAGGCGGGTTGGTTACACTTCGTGTCAAAGAAGAGGATAGCAATGAAAATGGATATGCAGCTTTTCTGATAGAAGTAAAAGATACCGGTATAGGAATGAAGCAGGAATTCATCGACAAGATGATATTTAAGCCTTTTGAGCGAGGAGAAGCCGGAACAGCTAGAAGAACAGAAGGAAATGGCATTGGTATGAGTATTACCAAGAATATTCTGGATGTTATGGGGGCAGACTTGCACATAGAAAGTGAAGTAGGAAAAGGTTCTAAATTTTCTATTCATGCTAAACTAAAAATTGATGAAGAAAGTGCATACGAGGAGCAGGAACAGGCTTCCAAAGTGCCAAATCTTGCAGGTAAAAAGCTGTTAGTAGTAGAGGATAATTTGGTCAATATGGAAATTATTGTCTCCATACTGGAACGGACACAGGTTGGAATAACAAAAGCATGGAATGCGGAGGAAGCATTGAAGATTTATGAAGAATCAGAAGAAGGATACTTTGATTTAATTTTATTTGATGTTATGCTTCCAGGTATGAATGGAGATGAAGCGGTGAAAGTGCTTCGTGGTATGGATAGAAAAGACGCATTAGAAATCCCTATTTTTGCAATGACAGCCAATGCTTTTGCCGAAGACGTAGAGAATTCCTTAAGAAGTGGAATGAATGAACATTTATCCAAACCAGTTGATATTGATACACTATTTAAGAAGCTACATGAATATTTATGCTAATAAGTAAAGAAGTCAGGGCAATTTTGATATGCCCTGACTTTTTTGAATTGCAATAAGACAGCTCGCAAAGCGTGCTGATGCTTGTTTGAGATGGCTCGTGAAAACGAGCTATTTTTTGTTGTTAAAAAGTTTTGTGAATTCCTCATCACTAAGAAGTGCTCCTTTGCATCCAACTATGGTAGAAGCAACCTTATTAGCTGTGGCAATAGCATTTTCCATAGGCATACCCTTTGAAAGACAGGCTATAACAGTACCAAAATGGCTGTCTCCGGCACCAATGGTATCAACAATCTGTCTAGCTTTTACAGGAGCCACGTGGTGAAGGCCAGTTTCATCATAGTAGCAGGCACCCTGTTCGCCGAGAGTGATGATAATTGTGTTTGCAGTCTGTTTATGTAAAAAGTCAGCAGCCTCTTCTAGCTTTTGTATACTGGTGTACTGGCAAAGCTCCGTTTCGTTAAGATGTAAAAGTGGGTGGAGAGCAAAAATTCGCTCCATTAATGTTTGATCAATTTGAGTAATTCTTGGACCTGTGGCAAAATAGACAGGCAGTCCGGTTTTTTCCAGAAAGTCAACAATATTACTTCCGGTTGGTTCTTCCAATTCTAATCCACAGATATAGACACCACTAAAGTCATCTGGATTCAATAAGTCAAACCACTCTTTATAAAAGCGGTATTCCGCACCACGATCCACAATAAAAGTTCTTTCACCAGAGGTTTCTACAAAACAGTAACAGCAGCCATTGGCCTGCTCGGGGGTAGGAATTGGTGATATAAGCCCTTTTTTGCTAAGTTCATTTCGAACATAATCTCCATAAAGACCAGTCCCAACAGGAGAAAATAAAGTGTATGGAACATCAAAATGACGAATCATATCCGAAACATTATGTGCACAGCCGCCAAGAGAAGTACTTTGTGATAAAATATGTACGTCCTGTGCGGTACTTGGAAGAAAATCCACGTTGATAATGACATCAGTAACAGTAGAACCGATAACAAGCAATTTTTTCATGATTAATCTCCAATCTTCCTTTTAAAGTAAGGCAGCAAAAATATAGAATACTGTTAAAACGTGATAATACTAATCATAGCATCAATGAGTTTTTTTGTAAACTTTGCAGGTGTCTTGAGTTGCCGCATTTTTTATACATCACATAATGGGGCGTTATCTT
>CAYTGQ010000020.1:0-20014 GCA_964437345.1 uncultured Lachnoclostridium sp.
ACAGCGACGGGTTTTATCTTATAACATTTTATAAGAAATGTCAACACCCTTTTTTAATTTTTTTAATATTTTTTAAAAGTTCTCCTTATATATGTCTTACCAAATAAAAATGGAACACCTATAAGATGTTCCAAATTCTACATAATAAGTTATTTTCATATAATGCACGTACAAACTCATTGCTATGTATCATAGTTAATAATATACTTCCCAATTCCGTCTGCCCAAACAAATCCAGTACAATAAACATTATCCAGACATCCAGTACACCCTGTACCATTCCTATTAAAAGCCCTGCTGTCTTATTTATCTGATGCAATACCGGAAGCTTAGCTACAATATCTAATACATTGCATACAACAGTTAATGCAATGCTGGCAATTATGAATGCCAACACATAAGAAAAAATTGGGTTATTCGGAAGAAACGTCTTTACAACAGGTCCAAGAATCACCGCACCTACTATAGATAATATTGTAGAAAATGCTGAAAATGCCGCTTTAATAAAACCAGCTCTTTTCCCTTTCCATGCACATCCTCCTATGATTATAATAACACCTATTAAAGCCCAGTTAATTGTTCCCATCTCTTGTTGCTCCTATCAATTTTACTTTTTCGATGTTTGCTTCATCGACAAAAATGTATGTATTTTTCTCATTTGTGCCAAAAATATAATCCATTCGTTTAAAGAATGTATAGTGGAATTTTTCTGAACCGGTATTTCTTAAAATAATTCCTTCCAGGTCAGATAAGAAAACCACTTCTTCTCCTACCATAAATACGTTTTCGTATTCATAGTCTATCTGTTTGGTCAACACTTTCTTACCATCCAGATCATATAGAACAAACTCCTTCTGGTTTTTCTGTTCTTCTTCAGTTTCTATGAGCTCTTCGTAGCTCTCTAAAACAAATCCGACACCACCAGCTCCAACTACTGCACTTTTAATTTCTTTTTCAAAAGTTTCAGTTACTATTTCTTTCGGAAGTTCTTCCATAGAATATAATGCAAATCCATTTTCTGTAAGAATACACACTGTATTATTATTTACAAATTCTACATTGTGCACCAGCGTCTCTCCAAATTCGATTCCACCTACGATACGGTTTACTTTGTCTTTTCCTACTTCATCAAAATTATAAAAGCTGACACGGCTTTCGCCTATACCTTCATTTACACAAAAGTATGTGGTCACAAGCTTCTTGCCATCATCAGAAATGCTAATATCCATTGGATACCCATCTTCTGATACATTGGTTGGTATTTCTGCCAGGAGAGTCTGCGTATCTCCATAAGGATTATAAATATGGATTTCATTGGAATCTTTATCTTCCAGCACTACTGCCACAACTCCCTGCTGCCCCACCTGTACCTGAACAATAGAAAGAGTTTCTTCAAATTTAATTCCCGAATCACTTCCATTATAAATATACCATTCTTTACCGCCTATGTCTCCAATCACAACATAATTTCCACATATATCTGCCTGCGGATTATTCATATCATAACTGCCATTCCACAAAATATTGCCTTCTGCATCAATACCGGCAGCTCCATCTCTGCTGAATTTTAAAACACCTTTTGTATACTCTTTGTATTGAACACTATTGCTATCCTGTCTAGGAGTCGCTGCCAAAACTTCAAATTCTGTATAATATTTATTAATCATCGAATTCAGAATATATACAAATAAAACAATCGCTGCTATTGTGCAAATCACTACAGTAAATACCATTGTTCTTTTATGGCGTTTTTTCTCCCTCTCATACTGTTTGGAGTCGTTTCTCTCTGATAAGCTTTCCATTTTCTTCACCTTTATCTATCTGGTATCTCTCTGATTATCTGTACCGAAAATAATCATACCATGTTTACCGCGTATACGCAAATATGACTTTTATGGCATAACTAATTTTTGTCCCTCATATATCATATCTTTGTTCTCAATCTGGTTAATTTCCTGAATCTCATCAACATACTCATCCGAACCATACACAGCACCACTTATACTAACTAATGTATCTCCTTTTTTCACAATATAATAATTACTGTCTGACATGGTTTCTTCTATTAGCTTCTGTTCTTCATCAGTTGCCTGCTGCTCTTCATTCGCATTTTCTGTCAGACCTTCTATCTCGTCTTCAGAAATGTTTTCTGTCAGCTCCTCAGCTTCCACCTTTACCTGTTTCCCTTCTACTGTCCCCGTTATGGTTTCTACAACCAGTTCAGTTTTTTCCTGTCCTTCTACGCCAGCCTGATTCTCCTTTGCCTCTATATTGGCAGAAATACGATTCAGTGTTTTTTCCATACTTTCCATCTTATCATAGTTATTAAGAGTTGCGACCCCCATAACCAAAACCACTGCTGCCAGTGCTGTACTTGCCACATATGCGAAATTAACTGTTTTCTTATCGTGATTGACTTCTTTATTGGAAACAAGCTCTCTTACCTGTTCCATTACTTTATCCTCTCCTGCCTGTTCCTGGCTCTTATTACCAAAAATATCTATCATATAATTTTGCATTGGCTCATTTTTTTCATAATATATGTAATAACCTGACTGTTTTTCGAAATGAGAATTCTCATAACGATAGAAACTTTCCTCTTTTTCTTCTTTATCAAATACAAATAAAATATCTCCGCTGCCCATGAAGTTGGTTTCATGAATAAATTTTATCTTCTCATCAAACCCCGCTTCCTGCCCTGAGTGCAAATACAACCAGCCAACAATTTCCAAATCCGGGAAATAATTTTTTACTCCTTCATAAATATCGGACCATATTTCATTATCAAAAGATATTCCCTTTGCTTCTTCCCAACGGCTAATTTCCACTGCTCCTTTTATGAAAACAGGCACTTTCCCATTTTTCTGTGATTCTGTTCCCAAAAGAACTGCCATACCTTTCCCATCTTTATTTTTTTCTGCCAGCTTTCGTGCAAATGTAATTACATAATCTTCTATATAGATTTTAGGTTCTTTTACTGCCTGTCCAATCTGTCTTATATTTTTGGGTAACTGGTTCTGTTCCATTTGTTATACCTGCCTTTCATTATTTTCCCAAAAATATAACACAAGGGGGTTTTTCCCTTTGTCATTTCCTGCATGTATTTTTCATTTGTCTATCTTCTTTTTTCTACTTTTATCGTAGCTTTCTTACCTTTTTATTCTTTTCACTTTGTTTCTTTTTCATTTTCGACTAATTTTCTGTCATTTCCTGCGGTGGAAATTTTTTCTATTTCTGTCTAAAGCTTTCTGAGTTGGTAATACATATAAACAAATTTCAAATTATCAGGAGATGTATATGTCACAGATGTTATTAGAAAAACAGAAAACTACGATTCAGAAAACTCCTTCCAAAAAGAAAATTTATTATTATAACCCCAAAGAGCAACACTCTATATATGATTTTTGTCATACTCTTTCTTTATTAATCCAGCAAAAACGCAAACATGGAAATAAACTGGTTCTTTTGTGCATTGGTTCTGACAGAGCAACCGGCGACTGCCTTGGCCCGATTATCGGATACAAACTTTCCACTGTTTCTCACCCTGACTTAATTATTTATGGAACACTTTCCGAGCCTGTTCACGCTAAAAACCTTTCAGAAACTATTACAAAAATAAAGAAGCTTCATAAAAATGCCACGGTTATTGCTATTGATGCCTCTTTAGGCACTTCAAACCACATTGGATATATCACTCTTGGAGAAGGCGCACTCTATCCTGGTATCGGTGTCGATAAAGACCTTCCCTGTGTGGGAGATATTTATATCACGGGAATTGTGAATATTTCCGGCATGCTGAACAACATGTTATTGCAGACTACACGCTTAGATGTTGTCATGCAGCTGGCTGATTTTATCTGCTATGGAATCCGATATTCTCTGGCACGATATCCCTTATAATTTTTCCTTTCGGTTTTGTTTAGAATTTCTTTAGAAACTTGGCATTTATTTAGAATTGTTTTATGATTTGTACACATTCTGCTCACATTTTCCGTATATACTATGTCTTGTAAGAGATTTTCATACATTTGATTACTCTCCCCCTCTCATTAATCAAAAAAGCAAAGAATAAATCCAGCGAAAGCTGGATTTTTTCTTTTCGTTCTTATAACTTATTTCCCAATCTATACTACAGACATTTCTCTCTTCATTGCATTTACACCAAATTTGATATATAATAATTTATTATATGTCAGACAATTTTCCCTATATTCCGGCATATTCAGATTTTATTCTAAGGATACTCTAACAACAGGTAGGAGGATACAGCATGGAGAATTCGCAAAAAAGTATAAAGAAACCAGCTTCTGAAGCTACTATTTTTAAAAATATGATGAAAGTTGTTTTTGCAGTTGCCAGTGTATTTTTTATAAAGAATGTAATTAGCAAAACCTGGCAGGGAGCACTTGTGATTGGTATCTGCCTGCTCATTTTTTCAGGAGTTGTCCTTATCATGAAAAAAAGAAATGCAAGTCAGGAAAATCAACAACTCATCGTTTGTATTGGAATTGTTTTTGTTGTATTTTGTATTTCCCTGAATAGTGGTAATTTTTATAGCGATGACTTTCCACTTTATTTAGCTGTTATTGCTATATCGGGGCTTTATCTAGTTCCAAAATATACTTTAATTCAGGCTATATTAATTGATATTTTACTTGCTCTGGCTTATATAATCCACCCTGAAAAAGCCGATCCATTATCTCAGTACATTATGTGCATGGCAATTTTTACCATCGGTGCTTTTTGTTTCTACATGGTAATCAAGCGCGGTCGCGTCTACATCGAAATCGGCAATGCCAGAACAAAAGAGGCTGAGTCACTTCTGGCTGAATTAAAAAATGCAGGTGAAGAATTACAGGAAAATTGCGATGCTTCTGTTCATCGAGTTTTCAAATTAGAAGAAGCCAATGAATTACTAAAAGCAAGCACAGATGAATTACGTTCCGGTTCCGAAGGTATTACCAGAGGCACTGTTGAGGTAGCCCATACTTTTGAAGATGTACAATATAAAATGCAGGTAACTGCAAATCATGTAGAGCAGTTAAATCAGGAAGTCAAAAAAGTAGAGGTTTCTTTAGCTGATAACAAGAAAAACATGAAAGAAATGACCAATGAAATGGAAGCACTGAAGTCAACCGTAGGTGCAACTGCTGAAGTTTTCAGTACATTACAAGAACAGATTGCAGAAATCACAAAAGTGACAGAGCAACTGACCAGTATTGCTGCCAGCACTAATATGCTGGCATTGAATGCCTCTATTGAAGCTGCCAGGGCAGGACAGGCCGGTGCCGGATTTGCAGTAGTTGCCTCCAAGGTTCAGGAACTTGCTGTAGACAGTAACGACTGTTCTTCACAGGTTGTTGACGTAATAAATGCAATGCAGCGGCGTATTGAAGAAACCAGCAGACAACTTTCTGACAGTACGCAGGCTATTAATTCTTCTATTTCATCCATGAAAGATTTCCAGAACGGTTTTGATACTCTTACTTCACAGTTTGGTTCTCTTTATACTAACATCGAAGAGCAGAATACTAACGTTCATGAAATGAACAGTATTATTGAAAACCTAAAACATAAGATTACAGAGATGACCGATTCTTCAGAGGCAAACCAAACTTCTGTAGAAGCCATTACAGATGCTATCAATGTCTATAAAGAAAACATTGATATGGTAGTAGAGGATAATAAGAAAATTAATGGAATTTCTTCTGCTATGTTAGAGCTTTCTAATGCACAAATGGATCTGGATGAATAAATATACCCTTATATAATAAAAAGAACCTGATATCCCATCAGGCTCTTTTTATTATTAATATTATTTCTATAATTCAATTCTTCCTTCCAATGCACGAAGCAGTGTGACCTCATCAATGTATTCTAAGTCACCGCCTACAGGTACTCCACTGGCAATACGGCTCACCTTAATACCTGTTGGTTTTATAAGCTTGCTGATGTACATTGCTGTAGTTTCTCCCTCAAGACTTGAGTTGGTTGCAATAATAACCTCATCCACATCTCCCTGAAGTCTCAGCATCAGTTCCTTAAGACGTATATCTGCCGGACCAATACCAAGCATTGGTGAAATAGCCCCATGAAGCACATGGTATACGCCTTCAAATTTCTGTGTCTTTTCATAAGCAGCCAAATCTCTCGGATTTTCCACAACCATAATTTGCTTTTTATTACGTTTATCACTGCTACAAATTGGACAGATTTCTCTATCTGTTAAGGTACAGCATTCTTTACAATAACGAACATTGGACTTTGCTTCAATGATGGTATTGGAAAGCTGTTCTACCTGTTCTTTCGGCATATTAATAATGTGAAATGCCAGACGCTGGGCAGATTTTGCACCTATTCCCGGAAGCCTTGATAGTTCTTCAATTAATTTGCTTATTTGTGAGCTATAGTAATCCATTAGAAAGGAAAACCTCCACCTAATCCACCAGCAATAGAGCCCATAACTTCATTGGAATCTTCTTCCATCTGACGAAGAGCTTCATTTGTTGCCGCAATGATTAAATCCTGTAACATTTCGATATCATCTGGATCTACTACTTCTTCTGCTAATGTTACAGAAACCACTTCTCTTTTTCCGGAAACAACTACTTTTACTGCTCCGCCGCCTGCAGTTGCTTCATATTCCTTTTCCTGTAATTCCTTTGTCTTTTCTTCCATCTGCTTCTGCATTTTCTGAGCCTGCTTCATTAAATTGTTCATGTTGCCAGGCATACCCATGCCACCTGCAAATCCTCCACGTTTTGCCATTTTTATATCCTCCTTAAAATCATTGAAATTTGCAATTTGATATATTAAAGAATTTAATCTTCATACTCAATATTTATATTTTTTACTATTTTTCTTAAATCCACCGTTGTATCTGCCTGTTTCTTTTCAGGGCTTAAATACCGGGTTGTAACTTTTACTTCTTTTTGTATCTGGAAACGGATAACACTTTCAATATCCTGTAAATGATGCTCTCTGTCAACAAAATCCTTTTCCAATGGATCTGTAAATACCAGAAGCAGTGAATTATCCTCTCCAATAGATGGCTTTGCACTTCCCATCATAGAACTTACTGCCTTTGGAATTCCAGCCATAATCTGATTCCAGTTACTAGCTACTTCACGCAAATCTTCCGGCACTGCCGTTGGATATACAACTGCTTCCTGCTCTTCTGCATCGTCGCCATAACCGCCTGCACTATTCTGCCAGTTTCCGTTCATTGCATAACTACCATTAGAATTACCGCCATTTCCACCGCTTGGTGCTACCATGGCAACACCTTCTTCCAGCTGTTTTTCAATAAGACGGATTCGGTCTAATATAGAATCATAGTTGGTTTCCATTGCCGGTTTACATAATTTAATCAATGCAACCTCCACAAGGACACGCTTCTGTGACGCATATTTTATCTGATTAGACAGTTCTGACAAAACACGAATATAACGCATTAACATTTCGGTATCACAGTGTTCTGAATCCTGTTTTAATATCATCATCTGCTCCGTGGATGCATCAATGATAGATGGTGCTTCCTGGGATGTCTTAATAAGAAGCAGATTTCTCAAATACCATGTAAAATCTGTTACAAACTGGGCAATCTCTCTCCCATTTATAATTAATTCTTCCAATAATTCAATTGCCGGTACTACCTGGCTGTCTGCTATATATCGAAACATTTTTCCAAATACTTCAGTATCGACTGCACCTAGCACCTCCAGCACTTTATCATAGGTCAGTTCCTGTCCCAGATAAAATGCAATACACTGATCTAAAAGACTCAGACCATCACGGAGAGAACCATCCGCTGCTTTTGCAACATAACGAATTGCTTTGTCCTCTGCTACAATTCCTTCTTTATCTGTCAGCTCCTTTAAACGGTCTGCAATGACATCTATTGTAATCCGCTTAAAATCATATCGCTGACAACGTGAAAGTATTGTAATAGGTATCTTATGAGCTTCTGTTGTGGCAAGGATAAAGATTACATAGGAAGGCGGTTCTTCCAGTGTCTTTAATAACGCATTAAAAGCCCCCGTAGACAGCATATGCACTTCGTCGATAATATAAACTTTATATTTCCCCTGTGTTGGAGAATACTGTACTTCCTCTACTATTTCCCTGATGTTATCAACACCATTATTTGATGCAGCGTCAATTTCGATAACATTCATAGAATTCTGATTATTAATTGCCCTGCACATCTCACATTCATTGCAGGGATTACCATCCACAGGATGTTCACAGTTAACGGCTTTGGCCAAGATTTTGGCTATGGTTGTCTTACCTGTTCCACGGGTTCCACAAAACAAATAAGCATGACCGATTCTTTCTGCCTTTATCTGATTTTTCAGGGTAGTCACAATATGGTCCTGCCCTTTTACATCTCCAAATTCCGTAGGACGGAATTTTCTATATAGTGCCATATAGGACATGTGTATTCACATCTCTTTCAGCTAAATAATCTAATCGTTGTTATAGGCTCTCTCTAAATTAACAAACTTGGTAAACTGTGCCTGCCAGCCTAATTTAATCGTTCCTGTAGGACCATTTCTCTGTTTACCGATAATGATTTCTGCCACACCCGGTTCTTCTGTGTCATGATTATAATAATCATCACGATAAATAAACATGACTACGTCGGCATCCTGCTCGATAGCTCCCGATTCACGGAGGTCGGAAAGCATTGGGCGTTTATCAGGTCTCTGTTCTACAGCACGGCTTAACTGAGATAATGCAATAATTGGAGCATTAATTTCCCTTGCTAAAGCTTTTAAAGAACGGGAAATATCAGATACTTCCTGCTGTCTGGACTCGCTCTTACGATTACCAGTCATCAGCTGCAAATAGTCAATAATAACTAATCCCAAATCATGCTCCAGCTTGTATTTTCTACACTTGGAGCGAAGCTCAGAAATACTGATACCTGGTGTATCATCTATAATTAATTTAGAGTTACCAATTGTCTTTACACTTTCGACCAGTTTGCCCCAATCCTCATCTTTTAATTCACCACTTCGAATTGCCTGTGAATCTACTTTTGAATTCATGGCAAGCATACGCTTTACTAACTGGTCCTTTGACATTTCCAAGCTGAAAATAGCAGTTGTTACATGAGATTTTACTGCTACATATTCAGCAATATTAAGAACAAATGCCGTCTTACCCATAGAAGGTCTTGCAGCAACCAAAATTAAATCCGATGGCTGAAGTCCTGCTGTACGATAATCCAAATCATAAAAACCAGTTGCTACTCCGGTAACGCTTCCTTTACTTTTGGAAGCAGCTTCAATGCTCTCTAAAGACTGAAGTACAATTTTATCGATACTGACAAAATCTCCACCAGAGCGGTTCTGCACAATATCAAAAACCTTCTTCTCTGTATCTTCCAAAATCGCTTCTACCGGTTCTTTATTGAGATAACATTCATTAGCAATTCCTTCAGTTACCTTGATAAGTCTTCTAAGAACTGCCTTTTCCTTTACAATATTGGCATAATACTTGGCATTGGCAGAGGTTGGAACTGCCGTAACCAAATCACGAATAAATTCCAGACTGCTTAACTCCGGCGGAAGCTCTTTTTCTTTTAAACGGTTTTGAAGAGTAACCAGATCTACCGGCTGCCCTTCATTAAATAATTCCACCATAGCATCGAATAAAATTCCATACTGATTCTGGTAGAAATCTTCTGCAATTAAAATTTCTGAGGCTGTAACTATCGCATCTTTATCCATAATCATAGAACCAATAACTGACTGTTCTGCTTCTATGCTATGAGGCGATATTCTCTTAATTAACGCTTCATCCATTGCTATGGCTCCTTTTTTACTCTTCTGTTACATGTACCTTTAATTCGCCCATTACCTTTGGATGCAATTTGATTGGCACATTAAATACACCCGCACTCTTAATGGAGTCTGCAAGCTGCATTTTCTTTTTGTCGATATCATAGCCAAGCTGTTCTTTCGCTGCTGCTGCAATTTCTTTTGTGGAAACAGAACCAAAAGTTCTACCATCTTTACCAGCTTTAATCTTTAATTCTACTTTTTTATCTGCTAATTCTTTTGCAAAAGCCTGTGCTTCTTCTAAAATTTCTTTTGCAATCTTCTCTTCATTGGCTTTCTGTAATTTTAAATCATTGAGATTTTTAGCTGTTGCTTCAATCCCTAATTTTTTAGGTAAAATAAAGTTTCTTGCATAGCCATCATTTACCTTTACTTTTTCACCTTTTTTTCCAAGAGACTTAACGTCTTCTAATAAAATTACTTCCATTTTATATTTCTCCTTCCTCCTGCATGGTTTTCAGCAGATTGCGTATAATTTCCTTACCTTCTTCAATAGTACAATCTGTCAGCTGGGCACCGGCAACGCTCATATGACCGCCACCTCCCAATTTTTCCATAACAACCTGTACATTCAACTCGTCAATAGAACGGGCACTTACATATATCTTTTCTTTAAACTCTGTTAATACAAAGGATGCTTTCACACCCTGAATATCCAGAAGTTCATTGGCAACCTGAGCCCCAAGAATAGTAGGACTATCAACACCCTTTCCATTACACTGGGTAATTGCATAGCTGTCCAGATAAACTTCCGTATGCTGGATTGCTTCCGCACGAATCTTGTATTCTATCATTTCGCTTCGGAAACCTTTACGGATTCTTGTAACATCAGCACCCTGACGTCTTAAATATGCCGCCGCTTCGAAGGTTCTTACACCTGTCTTAGTCAGGAAATTATCAGTATCTATCATAATTCCTGAATACATGGCATCTGCTTCTACCTGTTTTAATTTTACACCATCTCCAATATACTGAAGAATTTCTGCAACCATTTCACAGGCTGATGATGCAAATGGTTCAATATAAGATAATACTGCATGTTCTATTGCTTCATCTGTTCTTCTATGATGGTCAAGAATTACAATAGTATTGGTGAGATGAAGCAGTTCTTCACATTCTGTATAGCTTGGTCTGTTTACATCAACAATAACCAAAAGAGTATCACTATTTACCATGCCCACTGCCTTGGAGCCATTAATAATCATATCCTCCTCATAATCCGGATTATTAAGGAAGCGTTCCATAATTGGGCGTACAGATGTTGTCACATCATTAATTACAATATGAGCTCTCTTATCCAAAGCCTTGGCAATTCGGTAAACACCAATTGCCGCACCAAAAGAATCCACATCTCCCAGTGAATGTCCCATTATTACTACTTTTTCCTTGGCTTCCACCAATTCCTTTAATGCATGGGCTTTTACTCTGGCTTTTACTCGTGTGGTCTTTTCTATCTGAACGCTCTTTCCTCCATAGTAGGAAATTCTTTCTTTTTCTTTTACAACAGCCTGATCTCCGCCTCGTCCAAGAGCTAAATCAATAGCCGCTCTGGCATAATCATAATTCTGGGCATAATTAACTCCATCTGCTCCAAGTCCAATACTGATTGTAACAGAAATATCATTTCCCAGATTTACTGTTCTGGTCTCTTCTAAAATAGAAAATTTGTTACTCTGCAACTGTGCCAGATATTTATGCTGGAATACAAAAATATATTTATCCTTCTCTATTTTCTTGGCAATTGCATCAATATCTAACATATATTTGTTGATTTTTCGTTCTACCAGTGCCATTAAAAGAGATTGACGGACTTCATCAACACTTTCCATCGCTTCTTCATAATTATCAATGTAAAGAAGCCCTACAATCAGCTTCTGGTCCTGATTTTCTTTAATGCATGCCAGTATTTCTGTTTCATCATAAAAATAAACACTGATTAAAACCGGATAATCTACCAAACGTTCTAAATCCTTAGAAGAACGTTTAGAGCTTCCCTGATTTCCATCTGCATTAATAGAAATTCTGCGAAGAACAACCTTATAGTTACGTTCGTCCAAAGTAATATGCACTTCTTCGTCCAACTCACCTGTAGGGATACAATTTCCATCCAACTCCGAAACCACATTAAAAATACTTTTTTTTGCCGCTTTCTCGTCAGAAATCAAATCCAATAATTCATCATTTCCCCATAAAAGACGTCCTTCTGTATCCAGTATACCATAAGGAATTACCATCTCTTTTAAAAGCTGACGCTGTACTTTTCCATATTCTGTTGCATATCGAACCAAATCTCTTTGAACTGAATTTTTGTAGTAAAAGAAAATTGCAAACGCAGCTGCCACATACATCAATGTGTAAACAGCCATAACTGTCCCTGCCTTATGATCCATCATATAAACACTAATATTCATACATACAATCAATGGCATCAAAAACAATGGCCATTTCAAATATGAGTTTAAAATTCCTTTTTCTTTATCCTCTTTCTTGTTCATATATACACCAATTTCTTTCAGCTATGTTAAGTGCGAAACTACCGCAGTATAATAGGTTACTTTATCCTTATGATTATATCATTTATTGGGCAAGAATGCAATTAGAGTATTTCTATTGATGAAGATGTTGGTTCGAAGATAAAATTATCAATAGACGCAAAAAGACCGGCACACAAGGTACCGGTCTCATTTTTATTAGTCTGTTGTATAAGGCATTAAAGCAATATGTTAAATATTACTTTTATCTCACTTCATCTTCTATTATCTTATTGTAAAATCAAGCTTTTCTTAATATCTAACTTTCATCAACCACCATGTTCTTTCGTCTTTTATTTTAAAATTTGTACCTGTTTTTGTACCAACATTTTGTACCAACCAAATAGAGAAGAGCGTGCAAACACACGCCCTTATTATGCTCTATGATATTTTTATTTTTCCTATCAGATTATTGATACTATCTTTTTTCTTTACCGCTGTTGCATGGCTATATATATTCATTGTTGTTTCAATTTTACTATGTCCCATAATTGCCTGTATTATTTTTACATTAGTTTCATTTTCACAGAATCTGGTACAAAATGTATGTCTTAATACATGAGCCGAAATCCGAGGAAACTCAATATATTCTCTCCCCTCTTTATCTGCTAACTTCTTTTCTCCTAAGTTAATCTTATCAACAATACCTCTTATGACTCGATTAACGTGCTCTTGTGTATATGGTTTTCCTTTCTTTGATGTAAAAACAAAATCTGTATATCCATCTACCTCAAAATCATTAGGTATTCCATTTAACATTTTGTACCTTTTCTGATTTACAAATGCTTCTCTAACCTCTGGCAACATTGGAATTTCACGATTTCCACTTTTACTTTTTGTTGTTGAAATAAAATAATCATGTTTCCCATTGCCAACTGATTTATAACTTAAAGTATGATTGATACTAATTATACCATTCTCCATATCAATATCACACCATCTCAACCCCAACACTTCACCAATTCGGCAACCAGTTCCGAGCATTACTGTAAATAATGGTAAATATACGGAATAAGCCCTATCCTTTGACGTATAATCAATAAAAAGACTTTGTTGTTCTTCTGTTAATGCTTCTCTTTCTTCACTCTCTGTTTTCTTTATTTTACTCATTGCCCTTTTACATGGATTGTCTGGTATCAATCTATCATCATACACCGCACACTCAAACATATTTTTCAATATGCTATCCACATATTTAATTGTAGAATATGCCAGTTTATCCCCAAGTTCTTTATATAGTTCCACAATATCAGAATTTCTTACTTTTCCTAATTGCATTTTCCCTATTCGGCTTTCTCTTATATACCACTTCCAATAATTTCTATAATTTTGTTTCGTCTGTGGTTTAATATCTTCTACTAATCCTATGTACTTATCAAAATATTGGTTTACTGTACATTTCCCCAAATCTCTGCATACATTATTTTGTATATCAGCTTCTTTCTGTATTATTTTCTTTTTTAATTCTATTAAATCATTATCGCAAATACTATACTGCTTTCCATTTATCATTTTACGCCATATATATCTTCCATCTGATTTTTGGCTTACATTAGGCGGTAAAACACGCCCTTTTGTATCTTTTCTGCTTTTACTCATTATCTGCACCTCTTTTAAACTATTGTTTGTCAAAACGTGCTTTGCATGATAAAATGTATTTCGTACAAAGTTCGCTTTGTGCTCATTTAGGAAGTCTGTTACTTTGGTCGGTGGTAGACTTCCTTTTTTATTTTTCACTTTCCGCTTTCAGAAGTTTTATTCCTTTTATAATTGCATCCGTTCTTGATACACCTAGATTATTCGCAACTTCACTTATTAAAGTCTTTTCTTCCGCTGTCAATCTAATGTTCAAATCACAATTTCTAGGATTTTCCTTAGGCGGTCTTCCTGTTCTTGGGCACATATTCCTCACCTCTCTCACTTATTGCCCTTGCAATAAATATTATATTATTGTCCTCGCAATAAGTCAATATGTTATACCCTTTCTTTTTAAAAGAATTGCACTACCATTATCAACAACCTCTGATAAAAGTAGTGCATATTCTAAAATTACATAGCAATTACTATTCTTCAAGACACTTTAAATATTCCTTGACCTTTTCCACAGAATATAAAACTCTTCTACCTATTACAATACGTGCCCCTGCTTGTTCACCTATCTTTCTTGCTGTAGCATGACCACAGGAAAGCATGGCAGATAGTTTTTCTATATCGACAGTTATTGTTTTTTCTGTTTCTCTATTTTTGGTTTTGTTTATCTTAATACACCCCTTTCTCTGTTTAACTAATTCTGTTATACATCAAATGGCTTATCTTCCATTTTATCAATACCTCTAAATCCATCTTTATCCCCTAGTGCTCTTTGTTTCAAATCGCTATAATCAATATATTCACTAGCAGGAATAGAAAATGTTTTATACTCCCCATTCTGTTTATAATGATAAACGATTAAATCTAACCTTCTCAACAACTGGTCTATTTTATCTCTCTCTCTTTTATCTGCCTCTACCATAAAAGAATATACTTCATCTGGGGGAAAGATAGATGTAATGATACAGGTTGTCCACAAATTATAGGTATTCGTGTATCTGCAATGTGTCTGTGTCTTACTATATTTATCTAATATAGTAAGAAGCTGATTATATTTCATATTTCCCTTAAATTCATCCAAAAACAGTATCGGTGGTGCTCCCTGCTCAATATAAAAATCAAAACCACCATTTTCAAAATCTGTAGCCATATATATTTTTTCTTCTGTATGTTCTTTACATAACTCATAATAATAATATGTTTTACCACTACCAGACGCTCCCACATGCCATTCATTATGCATTTCTTTGATTAATGGTGTCTCTTTGATACGTTTATCTATATATGCTGATTTAATCATTTTTTCATATTTACGATACGCAAAACTAATTTCCATAATTTCAGCCGGAGAATAACCCTGTTTCAATAATTCTTCTATTTCTTCCAAATCTGAACGCTGTCCTTGTACGTTCTTAACATTATCCAAACCTTTTGTATATAAAACCTGCTCTCCCTTTTCGTCATAGGGCGGTTCTTTTTGTAAATATCCTCTTAACTCTTTCTTCCCACCTAACTGCGGTTCAATATGGGAGTTAAACATAATTTTACTTACATTTCCCAGTGTAGTAAGATTTCCATATAATGCCATGTGAGCATGATAAAGTCCTTTTTCTGTAACACATACAGATACCCCTGAACTTCTTCCCTTTCCACTTTCATTCCACGTTTTAATAAGAAAATCTGCTAATAATTCTGGATTTTCATATTCCTCTTTAGATAATCCAGCGTTTTCCATATTCGTGATATGTACTGTTCCAACCCATGCACGTCCTCTTGTATTCGCTGAAAATCTTCCCAAAAGTTACCACCACCTTTTATAGTTACATTATTTGTGTAACAGTTTTCCCCTTTAAAACAAAGGATTTTAAGCATAAATTACAGTTACAAAAGTGAGCTGGTAATACTAGCAGCTCATATTGTCAAAGTGTTGGTTTATGGCTTCGCCACCACCAGACACTTTGACAATATTACCTTTGCAGTAATTCTAATAATCTCTTTTTAGAAACTCTAGGAATAACAAGCCCTCTCAATGGTTGTCCATCAATAAGAACTATTCCTTTCCCCTGTCCAAATTGCAATTCTTCCTCATTATCAAAATGTTCCCCTGCAAATAATCCTTTTCGCCCATCAACAGATAGTTTTCCTAAACCTATACAGATGTGAAAATTATCTGCACTACCACTTGCAGAAGGAAATATAGAAGCCGAATATCTTTGCATTGACAACCACAAAAAACATTTTCTTGACCTTCCAAGCATTAATATTGAACTTATCATATTTCTAATTTCATCTGCTTTTGCCTTTCCCTCCTTTGTCATCGCATAGTGGGTAAGCAAACCTGCTATTTCATCAATAAGCAAAATTTTAACAGTTCCATCTCCACCTTCTGGTGTATTCAGAAACATATTATAAAATTCCTTTATTTTCGTATAACAGTCTTCAAACTCTGCATAATTCATACTGATACCATCAAATTCATGGCTTGCCTTAAAGTCACAAATATAAAATATACAGTTACAGTTACATTTTTTTGCTTTATAAATCCAATATAAGGTGCTTGTGCTTTTTCCTGAACCAGAACCGCCAACAACAATAAGATGACTTTCTAATGAAACACTCAAAGGAATTTTTATGCCCAATGTGTCAAATAAAACAAAGTCATAACCAAGCATAAATAAATCATTCATCTAATTCTTCATTCTCCGTTTCATCTGTAATAGGATTATTTCGAGCAATAATGCTTCGTTGCTCTTTTTGTAAATAAATGCTCAAAGCTCGCATTTCCTCTGGTGTTTCTGCATATCTAATTTCTAAATATGGCATATTTAAATCATCTCTCACTTTCCATTCTGCCATTATCAAGCAGTCAAGTCCATAAATTTGTAAATACTCTCTAACTACATTTGATAAGACTTCTTTTAGAATGGTTTTTTCAACATTATCTCTATAATATGTAGAAATTGTAATGCAAGATACTCCACCTTTTTTCCAAAATCCTATCATCGGAGCTTGAATAGCTGTGTATGAAAGTCTAACCAACTGTTCAAATCTCTTTTCCCCAATAACATTTCTTATGTTACTTTCTATTGCCTCGTAAAAACCCCTGTCATTGTATAATGAAGGTTTTACCGTTTCGGCTTTCCCATTAATAAAATCATGCAATTTTGCTATGGCTTCTGCCTCATTACATCCTGTCCATAACCTAATGAGATAACAGGCTACATAAAAACCACCTATTCCCATAAAAAAAACTGCTATACTTAATAGAATTAAATTCATCTTTCCTCCTTTCAGCTGGGGCATTATGCCCCAGCCATAGAATACTTTTACTTAAGTATTTCTATTTTTTTGACCTGTTGAAATGTTCCTTTGGTAGTTGTAACTGCCTTATCATAGAATATTTCAATTTCCATACCCGGCTTTAAATTGCTAACATCATAGTCACCAACATATACCGACTCTACTCTATTACCAGTGCAAAAACGACCAGCCTCTTTATCAGAATAAAAGGGCTCATAATCGCATAGCAGATGTAACGTTGCTGTACGATGCCCCGTTGCTGGGTTAATGCTGGAATTCCATCCTACCAACTGCAAATCCATCACCTCCTTTCCACATTCTTTCTACGACTAACTATAGCATTTTTTACGTTTCCAATTTGGAAAATTTTCCTTATATATCAAACTTTTTACAAATTGCTTCGAAGGCTTTTCTCGTACTGTCTATTGTCATATTCGTATTACAATTACCGCGTAACAAAGCATTAACCTCTGTTCCTGTTAAATCCTCGAGATAATATTTTTTCATGACAATCTTTAAGTTTTCGTCACTTTCATTTTCTATAAAATCTATAATTGGCTGCACCTCCTTTATAAAATACTCCTTATACTTTTGATATCTCTCCTTTCTTTTACTATTCTTTGTTGATTTCTTAATGTTTTTTTCACAAATTTTTATAATTTGAAAACATAGAAGCATATCTCTTTTCCTCCTTAAGATTTAGTCTTAAGGAATAAAAGAACTCTTCCACACCCAAGCTGATTTCATTCTTAGGTGTTTGTTCTCTTGCCATGACCCTCAATCTCTATATATCTTGATATGGTTTTCTATAGAATACAGATGAATTTCCCAAGTCCAACTGTGTTTAAAAGCTTAATCTCTATATAAAGAACCTCACTCTCTACCCATTTGATAT
The DNA here is from genome assembly GCA_964437345.1 of uncultured Lachnoclostridium sp. Lineage (GTDB taxonomy): Bacteria > Bacillota > Clostridia > Lachnospirales > Lachnospiraceae > CAYTGQ01. The sequence continues at coordinate 18,165 of CAYTGQ010000020.1, forward strand.
TACTTTCTAAAAATTACGGATTGAACTCCACACAGTCCTGCTAAAACTCTATAAACAAAGCTTGATTTTCAAATTATGAAAACCAAGCTCCATTTGCATTGCAACCACCAAATTTATTGTTGATTCTTTTTTTGACCATGTTATAATTTATCTTGAAATAGTATAGATGTACTTAAAATATATGAATTCAAAACGGACTAAAGAAAGGAGATTGTTATGATAACCAAAGACCTTAAAAAGATAATGAGTACAGGTTTAATAGCTTTAACTATAGCTGCGTCGGCATTATCTGCACCTGTGCAATATGCTTCAGCCAACACAGGTCATGAGCAACAGGTAGAGTGGGGTAACTACACACAGCAAGAGATTGATGAAGAATTTGGCTTTTCTTATGCGAAGCAATATCGTCCAATGGATGGACATATTTTTGACGCAGATTGGGATGTGCTATCAAAGCTATCAGAATATGAACTTGCCCAACTTTATTACTATTGTTTCTATGATGAAATTGATGAATATAAATATCTATCATATTACAAAAACGCTTACCCTGATGCATGGGTTCTTTCTAGAGAAGAAAATACCGCTGATAAAGGGTATTTAATAGACCACAATCAAGATGACAAGATAATAATGACCAGTTCTGATATTACAAATTTAATACCTACTTTTTCAACTATAGCCGATGCAGAAAAAGGGACAGCACAGTTTCGATATGTTCCAGGCAAGATGGATAGAATAGATTATAATGCGTTAAAGCCTAGCAATCAAGAAACTTGTGTATTATTTACAGCTCCAGATGATTTAACTTTAAGAGTAGAGAACTTAGAACAGTATAATTCTGAAACTGCCATAGGATTGTTTGATATGAATGGTAATCAGATTTTTAGCAGATGGTCAGCTTATGATTCTATTTATATTGATGATATTAACTACAGAATATATTCAGCTCTTAGTTTTAATGTCCAAAAAGGTCACACATACCAATTAAGATTTTACAATAAAGGTGCAGATTATGAAGCCGAGCTCAATATGTTTTATATTAAAGAAGCTCCAAAAACTACCAGAAAATCTGAAACTATTAAAGAAGGTAAGTGGTATCTTAGAACACTGAACGAATGGGCTCATAAAAGAACTGGTTTCATACCTCGAATTCGCTTACCAGAAGAAGCGTATTACAAAGTAATTAGAGCTTACTGTACAAGAATTACACTTGACGCAAAGAGTACCATTAAAATTTCTTTGCATTGTCCTATATACGATAGATTTGATATACAAGGAACATGGGTTCCTATTAGTATTTACCGAAAAGCATCTCTCGATAAGGGAAACACCTCTGAGTATGAAACCAATCATAACATTAACAATGTGCCTTATCTTGATGAAAATGGTGACTACAGTTGGACAGTAACATTACCAGCAGGCGATTACTATATATCTTTACCATATGATCGCTGTATAGACCTCGCCTATAAATACGACATAATCGAAAAGCACGAGACAACCATCAACAAAGAATGGGATGGCGGCTTAAAGGTGACCGCTTATAAGAGCGGTACAAACAAAATTAAGGGTAACGTTCCTTGTGAAGGTTTTGGTACAATTGTTGTATGTCAGTACAATGGCAAGACATATATAACGGAAGCAGACTCCTCAGGAAGGTTTACTATAAAGACACCTACTCTTGCTAAGGGCAAGAAAATAAAGATTTGGTTTGAGATTGAGTTTGGGTATCGTATGTTTGAAAGATGTAGTACAAAGACATTGACAATAAAATAAATATTTTATATAAATAAATGATTAAGGGATATTCCATTCATATGAATTTGGAATATCCCTTTTAAAATTAT